>NZ_CP070334.1:0-105947 GCF_016917835.2 Halobacterium sp. BOL4-2
GTACTCGGACTCATTCGTCGATCACCTCGGGAGTCGCCGACCGAACGTCGAACGCCGGGCTCTCGATTGGTTGGACGATGCTGCATACGTCGGCGTGCAGCGAGTAGGGCAGGCGAGCGACACGCCGGCGGTCGGCCGTCACGACGGGGTCGATGGGGATGTCGTACGTATCCAGAAGGAGGTCGTTCAACACCTCGCGACTCTGCTCGTCGTATCGGTGCGCTGGGTCGGTATCCAGCAGGTAGACGTGGACACCCTGCCCGCTGTACACGACCATCGTCTCCTCAGCGTCGAAATCATCCTCGAAGATATCGCGCACCTCGAATCCGTACTCGATGGCGCGGTCGACGTCTTCGAAGGCGTACGGATATCCCGATGGCTCGGAGTCGAGGATACCCGCAGCGTCGAGGAGAGCATCGTCGTCCCGATCGTCGACGTCCGCCGAGACCAGCTCCTCCGCACGGTCTCGGGCGATATCTTTCGCGTCGATGTCGACGAGGAGGACCCAGGGACGTTCCCAGTGATCCAGCGCGTAGTAGACGGCGTCGAGCCGTGGGTCTGGTTGCTCCAGCACCTCCGGATCAGCAAGCGCGAACTCGCTCCGCCCTAGCGGGTCGTTGCGGGCTGGATGCCGGATGAACTCAACGACATCCTCGAAGTCGTCGAACTCGGGCGTCGTTCGGTCTCCCGACGGATCTGTTTGCCATGTGTCCCGCCGGATGAAGTCCTTGTCCGGTACCTCGTCTTTACGAACCGGATGGGGGTCACGAAAGGCGACGGCGTACTGCTTTGGTCCATCAGCCGTGATGAACTCGGGGAAGTCGCTGATGTAGCGCGGGAACTCCTCGGCGTAGTAGGCGTAGATCTCCTCACGAGTAGCTTGTCGCCACGTCATTGGCTGACTCCCTGATCGAGATTCTTGAACCCTCGAACGGTGGTCATCCCCGCTGTATCGAAGTCCGCTACAGCGTCTTGGATGGTCGAGAACGACCGTGCGTCACGTCCGCTGACGCTCTCCTCGATCCGATCCGCGGTAGACAGCTTGTCCAGAACTTCGACGGCCGTCTCACGGTTGTTGAACGCCCAGATTGCGTCGGCGTCCACCGCGCTGAGTTTATCGTAATCGTCGACCGGCGCGTGGGTGTTGTTGCTCGGGAGTTCTGCCTCCCCGACCCAGACGAGTTCACCATCTGCGTCGAACCCGGAGACGTCGAACACGGTGTCAGCACCGTGTTCGTAGTACGGTTCCACGCGGGCGATATCGTCCTGCTGCTGAAGCCACAGCTCGAGGAGGCGAACTCCAACCTTGTGCGGCGTTTTCTCTCCAATGTCTCCCAGTCCGGGACCCACCTGTAGCTTTTTGCCGAGAAGCTCGCGCCCCGCTGGAAGGACGGTGTAGTATTTCCGACCACAGACTGAGGCTTCCTCGACGAGGTTCTGGTCGATGAGACGCTGGAGATTGAGCTCCTCGTACTCGTCTTGGAGCGGACGCATCGAGTCAAGGAGGGTGTACTCGCTGGCTTCCCGGTTCATCACGTCGAGGACCCGACTGAGGAACCGGACGTCGTCACGGCTGAGCCCGCGTTGGCGGAGTTCGTCATCGGGGACGGGTACGCTGCTTTCCTGGACGGGCGTTGCCCCGTTCTCCGGCTGCGTTGCTTGGTCACCAGCTGGTTCCTCGTCCGTCTCGGCGGCCTGCCCGAACAGGGGGATCATCTCTGACCCGTCTGCATCTGGGTCGCTGTCCGCCTCGGGCTGCGTTGTCGACGTCGATGCGTCCTCGGTCGTCGATTCGCTGATGAACGCGGATTGCATCGGGTCCGTTCCTGAGTCGCCCTCGGCAGCCGAGCCCGTCGTCTCAGCCCCCGAACTCCCCCAGCCAGTCTCTTCTGGGGCAGTGGTCGACTCAGTCGTCGCTGTCAGCCCGTACTGGGCCTGTGTCCGTTCGACCATCCGTGGCCGGGACACGGACTCGAAATGGTCTTCCTGGGGCTCTGTGAGCGGCTGGTCGCTTTCTGGATGCCCCGGCGCAATCGGGAGCGGCTTCAGCGAAAACGGTGGCGGACCAGTCTCCCCGAACGACGGACTGGGGAGCTGTGCGATCCACTCCCCGCTCGGTAGCGTGTTGATCCGGTTTCGGAGTTCGGTCGGGCTGAGGTCCTCGTGGGCAAGTGACTCCGCGAGGTCGCGTTCGATCGAGATGTTGCCGATGAGCTTCGTCTTGATGTTGTTCAGCACCTCGTCGTAGGCCCGCTCGTTCCGATTCCGCACCTGCTCGGGGAACTGCATCACGAGGCCCATACTCAGGCCGAACGACCGCCCCTGCGGCAGCAACTGTTCGGAGACGAGTTTCGTCGACGCGACCGGCGCCGCCTCTTCGATGATGAGGTTCGTGAGCTTCTCGTAGTCGGTCTGGCCGTCGCGCCGGCGCACCTGGACGGCGTCCCAGAGATTGCTCAACAGCAGGAGTGTGATCGCCCGCTGTGCCTCCGGCCGAAGGTCGCCGAGGTCGAAGATGATGGTGGCGTCTTCATCGAGGAACTCGCGGAAGTCGAAGCGGTTGTCGACGTATTCGCCGGCGTCGTTCTGTTCGGGGACGTGGCTGAAGATCCGCCGGAGATGGGCGTCCTCTTTGAGCTTGTCGAGGCGGTTCCCGACGGCGTCCATCGACACCTGGAACTGGTGGTTGTCCTTCGCGAAGTGGCGCGTCAGCGATTCCTCGATGTTCTGGTTATCCGCAGAGACCGGGGGAATCGTCTGGTCACGCTGCATCCGGAGCGCGGCGGCGAAGAGGTCGTCCAGGCCGAACACGTCGCTCCCGTACTCCTCGTCGAACAGCGCCTTGATCAGGTAGCTCAGAATCTCGTTTGCGACGAACGCCTGCCCGTACTGTTCGCGCCCCATAATCATCCGGAGGATGTCGTGGAAGTGATCGACCTTGTCCTGAATCGCGTCCTCACGGTTGCGACCGGCCTCAAGCGCCGGCCGGATGTCGAAGAACGAGAACGCGGGGATCGTCTCCGGGACGCGGAAGTGGTAGACATCGTCGAGGCCACTGAACCGCTCGTAGTGGCAGCGCAGGTAGTTCTCACACATCCCGTCCCCCTTCGGGTCGACGAGGACGACGGGGCCACCCGTCGTCTCGCGGAGCGAGAGGGCGTCGTTGATGATGGCCTTCGACTTCCCGCCACCCGTCGACGCGAATCGGCCGTAATGCGTCGGCAACAGGTCCGGCGGAATCCGGATGGGGTCCGGCCGTGGCTCACCGTTTTCGTCGAGCGCGTAGCCGATGGCCATCCCGTCCTGGAACTGCTGGATCAGATCCGGATTGGGCCACGGGAGCGGATTCCGACTCTGCTGTTCGGCCCTCGTTCCCCGCGTCCCTTCGACGGTCAACTGTTCGGAGGAGGGGACGAGGACGAAGTTCGCGAGCTCCGTCCCGCTGAGGACCAGCTCGGGGCGGGTCTTCCCTCGTCCCGTCGTCAACTCGCGATTGAGGAGGCGCTGGAGAGCGGCCCGTGCCTTCTTCTCCTTCGTTGTCTCACGGAAGCCGCTGTCCCGGAGGCGTTGCCCCTCGACCTCGTAGAACGGACCATCAAGCGGGTCGAACACCGGGAGGAGCGAGTCCATCCGACCATCGAGTTCGTCGCGGGTGGTGTCGGTGGGGACGCCGACGGCCCGGATGTTGACCGTGAACGACCGTTTGGCGTTCTTCGCATCGATGTACTCGATCCGCTTCTCGACGGCCTCGCTGAGCTGCCGGTCGTCCTGGTCGCTCCGTTGCTCCTCGACCTCGAGCAACGACCCGACGACCTCCTGGAAGAACGTATCCCGGCCGTCGACGAGGTCCTCTTTCCGTACCTCCGCGTCGGACTGCCAGCTGGCACGCCGTTGGAAAACGACCTGGAACGCGGTCGGCGCTGTCGCCTCCATCAAGTGGTCGATCAGCGACGCCAGCGCCGCGCCGGGCTCGTCGACGGACGAGAGATCGCCGTTCGTTTCCTCCGCTGTGAACGGCGTCAGCGAGGTCATCCAGTCCTGCTTCCGCGACGCGGCGCCACACCACCGGACACCGAGCGGCGAGACAGCATCCTGTGCCGGGCGAGCCAGAATCGTTCCCGCCGGTGTCATCGTCGGCTTCTCGATGGCCCGTCGCTCTTCCTCGTCGTCTGGTAGTGCATCGGGCGGCGCTAGTTCGAGGGCTGAGTCCCCGACAGTAACGTGATGATCGGGGACGCTCGTGGCTGCTGTACCGCCGTCGACAACGGGGCCCCCTTCGGCTGGCTCGGAGTCCCCTGATTCCTCGTCGACGATGTCGTACTGTTCTGCCGGGCCAAACTCGTACTGCAGCCGCCCGGCCTCGTAGTGGTCGACGAATTCCTGCGGTGTGAACTCGACTGGCTGAATGAACCGAGCGGCGACGTCGACGTCGACGCGCTCGATGTCGAACGTGCTTGGATAGATGGAGCGGAGGCGCTTCTCAAGCGTATCGAGGTGCGCATCGGCCCCGTAGAAGAACTCCACCGGGTCGTCGGGGCCATCACTGATCGCGAGGAACTCGAATCGGGGTGGTGTCTCACTGTGGAGTGGGTTCAGCTTCGCCCCGAGGCCCGACGAGCCGGGCGTGGTCAGCTTGTGGAGGCTGTCGAGGACTCGGGGGATACTCTCCGGGTCAAGTCGCTCGGATGTCGGCGTGACGCGCAGGTACTCAGCCATCGTTGGTCCCCTCCGTCGACCCGCCGTTTGGCTCAGCTTCGACGGCGTCTGATTCCTCGTTCGGTCCGCTCGTTTCGTTCGTTCCGTTTGTTGCTCGATGCTCGAGCTCTTCCTGGAACTCCTCCATCTCGGTATCAACGGCGTCGTCGCCGGCGCCGGGCAGTGAGGATCGGACCTGTGAGGTCGGGTCGAAGTCGATGACCTGCTTCTCCTTGGGCATCGCTTTGACCTGGATGCCGCGCCACTCGCCGTCGACGCCCACGAGTGCCTCGGAGAAGCCGGCGTCCTCGTTGCCCGGCACGGCGTCCTGGACGAACCGCATCTGTGCGTAGTTCAGGCCGAACTCATCAGCCCACTCCTCGTCCATCCCGTCGAGGCGGTGGAACTGCTTGACCGCACACTGATCCAAGATGGCCTCGCTCTCGGCGTGCTCGAAGAACTCGTCGACGGTCTGCGTGACCAGGCGGATCGAGAGGTCGTGGTGGCGGTGGTGCCGGAACACCGTTTCGAGGAACGCCAGACTGGCGGCGTCCTGCATGATGTACCGCGCCTCGTCGATGTAGAACACGACCTCCTTCTCCGAGACTTTCGCGCGCTCGTAGACCAGCGAGATGAGCAACTGCATCGTCAACGCCGTGCTACTGTCGACGCTGCCCTCCTGCTGGGCGAGGTCGAGGTAGATCACCTTCTCGTCGCGAATGTCGAAGTCGGACTCTTGGCCGAGGTTGGCGTGCCGTCCGTCGTCCTCGAAGGGGCGAAGCTGATCGAGGAGCCACGTCGCGTCCTCCTTGATCTTCCCGGCCTCCTCGTCGGACCGGACGACGAACTCCTCCGGGTCGTCAACCATGTCCTCGAAGACGTCCATCATGTCGCGGATGGTCGGACTCGGATTGCTGTGCGTGGAGATGTCGTCCGTAATTCCCTGGCGCTTGTACGCCCGCTTGAGTCCGAGTTCGAGCGTCGTCCGCCGGTCGCCCAGCGAGATGCCCCGAAGCGCGAAGAAGTTCGTGAGGAAGCTCATCGCGTCGTCGAGTTTCTCGTTGAACGGGCTCGCGTCCTCGCCCATCGCCCGCTGGACGTGCTCCGGCGTCTCCCGGATCTCCAAGGGGTTCAGCCCGAGCGTCCCGCCGACTGTGATGCGTTTGGCGTTGAGGGCTTCGGCGACCCCCGCCCAATTATTCAGCGGCTCGAGAATGATGCCGATGCGATCCTTGCTCTGCTCGATGGAGCGGATGAAGTTCTGCTTCGAACTGAACGACTTCCCCGAGCCGGTGTCGCCGACGGTGAACATCGCGTACCCGTTGTCTCGGGCAAACGGATCGATAACCACGGGGCTCTGGTTGTCCTTGTGAATCCCGAACTCGACGCCGCCCTCCTCGAGGATCGTCGCGTTGTGCGGAGAGGACAGTAACGCGCCGACGGCGCCGCCGAGTGCAATCGACGTGCGGCCAAACTTGTTGTCGCCGATAGGCGCGGCGGACTGGAGGGCGAGATCCTGCCGACAGATCGCCGTCTTCGGCGTGAGGTTCGCCGGGTCGTCACGGAGCGCGCTCTTGACCGTCTGGACGGCGTCCCGGAGCTCTTCCTTCTCGTCAGCCCGCACCGTGATGAACATCCCTTGATCGAAGACATTCGCGCCGTTCTCGACGGCCTTGTACGTCGCTGCGGCCTCGTTGGCGCGTTCCTGGAGATAGGCACTCCGGATACTCTGTTCGAGATCGGCGTCGACCTGGAGGTCGTCAGCGATATCCTGCAGTTCGTTCCGCGCCCGCTCCTGGTTCTTCGGCGTGATGTGGGCCGTCAGATCGAACTGGACGTCGGTCATCTCGAAGAGGTCACTCAGATACCCGTCGTTGGGATAGTCGGCATAGTTAGCGATGTACAGCGTCGTTGTCCACTGCTCGCCGACCCGCGCCGCGCGCGTCTCCCACTCGACAGCTCCGGGCGCGGTCACCGTCTTGTGCGACTCGGAGATGTCGTCGAGGAGCTTGCGTTCGGCCTCGCCTTCTTCGAGTGTTTCCTCGTCGAGGACATCGGTAAAGTCCACGTCTGGTTCATCATCCGCAGTGAAGCGGTCCCAGAGGTACTTACTGCCGACGCCAAGGCCGAGACCCACTGCAAGGGCAAGTACTGCACTCTCAGCTGGCGTCAGGTTCTGGAGCCACCCGGTGACGGAGCCAAGCGCACCACCACCAGTCTGGAGGATCACATTACGCATCGTGTGGGTCCTCTCGGCGCGAGTGGCCGATGATCGATTGGTCGCGAACAATACGTTCTGCCTCGTCGTAGTCGTGTTCGCGGCCGTTCCAGAAGTCCATATTCAGGACGAACAACTCGACGGTGCTGAGCCGGCGTGCGGACCACCCCGACGCCTGCTGGATGAACTCGGATCGCACGTCGTTCACGCGACTGTCGAGCTTCTCGAACATCTGCGCACGACGTTCGACGTCGGTGAGGTCCTCGCGGCGGGTGACGAACGGGTTGAACAGGAACCCGATGACGGGGAACTGGGTCAGCTTCTCGGCGGGGGTGCCCTCGTCACGGAAGCGGTCGTACACTTCTATCGGACTGACTTCAACGCCGATGTAGTACCGGACCTGCTGGATGCCCCGATCACGCATCTCTTTCGGCCGTGTCTCCCGGTACTCTTCGAGGAGTTCCCGGAAGATCGGGTTCTCAGTGACGTCTTCGTCAGTGAGTCGATCCTCGATGGTTTCGGTGATCTGTTCCACCGGAAATGAACGGGTTGTGGCGTGGAGTTTGAGCTTCGAGTCTAGCTCTTTGTTAGCGAACTCTTCGCCAGCGTCCTGGAGCTGTGCCCAGTCGTCGGACATCGCGAAATCCATGTTCGCTGGATCGATCTCGATGAACGCCTCCATCGCACCGTCTTCACGCTGGATGGCACCAGCGCCCGGCCACGCCCGCTTGATGTTCGTGAGGTCTTGCGTTCGCTCGTCCGGCTTGAACGGCGTGTAGTTCGCGAGTCCGCCCTGGTTTCGCTCTGACTCGTTGGTATTCGTGTCGGCGTCGGCGGGCGCACTGAACGTGACCTGAGGCCGTTTGAAATACCGATAGACGTCTTTGGTCCACGTCCATGCGTTCAGGTGGGTTGGTGAGACGTAGATGACGGCGACGCCAAAGCCAAGCCCGCCAGCGACGAAGGGGAGGGCAAGTGACTCGATCCCGGTGAGGCCCGCGATAAACAGCCCAATAATGGGGAAGGCGATGAGCATGCCGACGTCACCTTCCTCGATGTTGAGGTAGGGGATGCGGCTCTCTTCGCCGAACTGATCCATGATGCGCCGTGCGGCTGCGTCTTGATCTGTTGACATTGTTAGTGGATTCCTCGGTCAAAGTCCATCCCACGGTCGTCACTCGCTGATTCCGCGGTCGCTCCGCCTGGGTCATTCTCTGTTCGACGGTACGATGGCGTGCCGCTATCGTCCGCTCCATGCCCACCACGGGCGGCTGCTTTTTCTGCGACGGCGTGGCCGGCGGCGGCCTTCGGCCCCCATCGGGCGGCGGTCGTCGCGACGCCGGCGCCACCGACGTAGGCTCCAGCGGCGACACCGCCAACGAGTGCTGCACCTTTTGTCGCACCGCCGACAACTTTGGCCGTCAGCGGAGTCGCGTATTTGAACGTCTTCCACGTGATGTAGAGGGCGACCAGCGGGAGGGACGCAGCGACGAGATATTTGAGGAACGCTGTTCCTGGTGTGAGCGTCCCACCGCCGTAGATCAAATCGTATCCCTTGAGGACCATCGCTGCGGGGAGCGGGAGGACAGCCAACGGGACAAACCGTTTGCAGAATCCCATCGCGATATCGGATACGACCGGAATGTTTCCGTAGGCCAGTGCAAATGCAATCGGCATTCCGTACAGGTAGACATAGAGCAGAATCATCCGGATGTAGAACAGCGCCTCCAGCGCCCACATCGAGATTCCACCAATCACGGCGAACAATAGCCCCAGCCCTGGGTTTGTGATGGCTGCTCCCAAGAACTGAAGCATTGCCGAGGCTACGGAGGAAAGCTCCGGCATCAGTGCAATAGTGAACCCGTCGACGAGGTAGAGCGCAAGAGTTCCAACCCAATACCACGTAATGATTAGAAAGGCCCCGACCCAGGCCGTCTTCTTCGTTTTTCGGGCTTCGTAGGTACTTCCAATATTGAAGATCCGAACCGTGTGACGGCCCTGAACACTCATTACGAGGAGCAAAAGGGCAACCAGCATGATTTCGCCGCCGATGAGAGCATCGTGAATCGCTGGCCAGGGTGCGTTGGTTGGTTCACCGAAGACAAATGCTCCGTTCGTCTCTGGGGTCGGGGTTCCGAACATCCCCTCAGTCAGGGTCTCATACCCCGACCTGAGACCGTCCATGAACAGCCCGATGAACCAATCAACGACGCCTTTGATACCCTCAAGGACGACGTCAATGAGATCAACCATCGTCAGGCCTCCGTGATCGTGACCTCACAGTCAGTCATCTCGTCAGACCCGGAATACTGGACATCGTAGGTACTCGTGACCCGATTGCCACTGACTTGAGTCTCGACGATAACCGTGAACTGCCCGCTGTTTCCATCTGGGGAACACCCCATTCCGTCCTCACTCTCTGAACCGAACGGGAACGAGTTACTGAACAGGTCGGCCGTCTTGCCGGGGGAGACTACTACCCGGTCGGTTTCGTGCATTCCACTGCCTCTGGGGTTCTCAATTGGATTGGGAACGTCCCCGGAGAAGATTAGTTCAGTTATCGTTTCCGGACCGCTTCCTGTGTTCTCTACCGTAACGAATGCCTCGCCATTCTTGATCCGGTCAGTCTCGCTCTCACCATAGACTTCGTCCCACGGCTTATCTGGGTTATTCCGATAGAGTCCAACATCCTGTATCTGAATCTCTGGACGGAGTTCAGCCGTGGTCTCAACTACTGTCTCCTCCCCTTTCAACGCGAGTACGCGGTACTCACCAGGCGCATACCCGGTGCCGATCTCGAACGAGACCCGTTGAGCACCTGCGGCTACGTCACGTTGTCCGAATACCTCGCCGTTCGGTTGGATGAGGTTGACCTGACCGATGTCGGCCCCTTCGGAGAGTTCGACGACCAGTGCTGTCCCCTCGACAGCGATACGCGTGAGCGGGCCGTTGCCATCTGGAGAGGTCGTTCCGTCACTGGGTGTCCCAGACCCGCCATTATTATTCAGACAGCCAGCGACACCTACGAGCGCAGCACTGCCGACTGTTCGGAGGGCGGTTCGCCGACTGACGTGTGGGTGGTTTCTAGTCATGGACTATGGGTTCCGTTGGAAGATGTCTTCTGGACCGAGCATTCGGAGGAGTCGCTTACCTGCGTAGAACATCACGATAAACGGGATGAGCTGCCAGCCAACCTCGAAAATGAACGCGAACCAACCGTCGATGGTACCGAGCGGATGCCAACGAGCAGTAGCCGTCGCACTCACATACGCTGGGTCGTGCCCGAGCCACGAGCCTGGGTGGTACCGAGCCGTGTAGATACCCGGCTCGTTGATTGTCACGATCGCTACTCCGGAAGCGTTGGTCTCGACGCGCTGATCTGCGATGGTAATGTAGCCGTTGCGAGTGCTCCCGCCGATTGGATACCGCCGGCTGCTATCGTCGAGCGTGATTTGTGTGCCGGTTTCGTTATCCCGGAGTTCGATGCGGAGTGTGGCCTGGCTTTCGTTCTGCCGGAGGACCTCAACAGTCAGATTACTGCGCCGGAGCTGCCGCTCGGAGCCAGCGTCAGGTGCCACAATCGAGGCGTTCACACCTCGTACGATCCCCGCTACTTGGAGCGCGTCGCGGTCGACCGTCTCGGTGCGGACAGCGAGGCCATACGTCGTCGTGTACGACTGGTTGACGATGTCAATATTGATGTTCTCGCCGAGGGTTCCCACCGGCGACGGACGGTCCGTCCCCCAGGTATCGATGATCTCAGGACCATCACGGACGGGCTCAGCACGGGGACCGATCCGGGACGGATACGCGTGTACGTAGACGGGGATCGCATCGGATTCGACAGTCGTGCTCCCTGTCCGGCTCGACTGCACGAGCGTATCCCAGTTCGTGTTCCTGGCTGTGTAGAACCGCCATACACCGCGCACGCGGGCACTCCCGTTCTCGGTTAGCGTGTAGCCTTGCCAGGGGCGAGACTGGAAGATCGCCACTCCCGTATCCCCGTCCGGGTACTCGGCGTAGTAGGGGTACGCGGCGAGGTCGTAAATCTCGACATCGATTGAGTCTGTGACGTTGAGCGACTCGGTATGATACGTGACATCGACGTCCGTCTCATCGCCTTGATCGATCCGAACGGTCTTTTTCAGTCGAACGTCTATCTCGGATTCGAGGGTGAGTGTCGTACTCCAGTCATCCTCGATCTGGTACTCCAACGCGGGGGTGTGCGAGCCATCCTGTTCAACGATGGTGGTTCCATCATTGATGAGCCGGACCTCGTCGACCTCGTGGTTCGTCAGCGACCACTCGACCGTCCGATTGCCGGAGGAACTCCCATTCGGGACACGAACTCGGTAGTCGACGAACCCGCGCATCGTCCCGTTCGGGGCGATGTAGAGCGGGGTTTCGCCCGACTCTAGATGGCCTCGCGTCGATGGTTGGACGGCGAATATCGTGGCGTGAGCGTCTTCGATGTAGACGCCGTCTTCCAGCGAGGCATGGGATGGATGAATGGAGGTATCTGAACCGCCGGCATTCAGATCCTCGAAGTCGTTCCGTGTCCACGTCGCCGCGGTCGCCGGTGGGCGTTTGAACGTGATATCCGTCCCGTTCGCGAGCTGTTGCATCGCGGTCCGAGACTCACCGTACCGCTCTTGATACTCCTCTTGGCTGATGTAATCGTCCGAGTCCCGAGACCACAGCGTCGCCGACTCGTTCTCAGTGAGCCCGTTGTCTTCCGTCCCAGGCCGCGGCGGGTCAGCGGCGACGATACCCGTGACTAAGCTCGTCACCAGCAATCCGGCCATGAGCACGGAGAGCTCTCGATGGTTCATAGGGCTTGCACGGGGACTGCGGGGTGGTTACCAGGGGACGAGGTCGACGCACTGCGCCAGCGGGAGGCCCATCATCGACCCGGCGACCGTGTAGAGCGGGCCGAGCACGACGAGGACGACCGCGGACTTCATCGCCGAGCGCTTGTGTCGCTTGAGGCCTTTCTTCTGTTCGGGATTGAGGGTAAACATCTCGATGAGGGAGTCAGCCTGCCAGACGATGGCGAGGCCGACGATTCCCAGCCCGGTGGTAAGCTGAAAGAATCCCTCAATCATACTCGGGAGGTTGTCTGCGCTACAGACGGCGTTGGTCTGCGCGGCTGCTGGCTGGACGGCGAACAGGCTCAGGAGGACAACGGTAACTGCGGCTTGCCTGGGAAGCCTGCTTCTTGACGACGATTCTGTTGCGGAGCTACGCTCAGGGTCGGAGGGAGTACTATCCTGTGTCATAGCGGGTTAGTCGTTGGAAGCTTCCCCAGCCGGTGAGCAGCCCCGTGGCTCCTCGACGAGCGACTGGAGATCATCGAAGCGGTTCGTCTCCTCTGCGATCTCTTCGAGCGTGTAGCCCTGTTCGCGGGCCCGGTCGAGGAGGTCGCGGAGTTCATCGGGGTCGACACTGCGGACTTCCATTTCCTCGCGGAGGGCGCGGCGATAGAGGGCAGAGGCGTTGATGTGGTCGTTCCACATCAGGTACAGATCATCGATGTCCTCGATGGTGACTGACCGTGTGATCATACGTGCGGGTATGGGTATGCACCGGCTGCGTCCCGGTACATATTGACGCCGTAGCTAGATGATGGGTATATGCTTTCTGGCCACCAATTGTCCAATAATCTAAGGTGAATTATAATCGAATGATGCGTTCATCACGGATAATAAGATTAACCAACAAAGTGGGAGTAGCATACCAGACTTGTTGGTTAACATTGGCGCAGAAATCTACTCGATTTCTACGATGTCACCACTACCCTCGTCGAGGATTTCTCGCACGTCACCCAAGAGTTCCTGACCTTCCTCGTGAAGCCTTGCTCCTTCCTCGAGGTCACACTCGTCTGTATCAAGTTGCTCGATAATCTCTTGGACACGGCTCAGCCGGTCGTGGATCTCTGAATCGTTTGCCACGCTTAGATCACCCCTAGCCAAAGCGCGGTGATGACCAACAACAGCAACAGCAACACACCGATGGCGGCCTTGTAGTAGATCGGCGGAAGCCCCTCGGGGGAAGCCGCCCCGTCGACTGCTTCGGCCAATTCCTGTTCGTGTTCGTGTTCCTGCTCGAAGGTCTCGTAGGCGGCCTCAAGCTGTTGCTCCAACGGTTCAATCTCGCTGGCGAGGAAGTCATTCCGGGAGTTCACAATGTACTCACCGGCCGCTGTCGGTGTGATCGCGGCCATATCCGCTACTCGATCCGCGATTAGTCGGTCGTCAGTATGGCCGATTGCGGTGACGATCGGGGTGTTTGCGGTGAAGATCGCTTCCGCGACCCGCTCGGTGTTGAATGCCTGAAGATTCGAATCGCTCCCACCGCCGCGGCCAACGATAATCGAATCGACGTCCTCGGATCGGTCCAGATGGTGGATCCCGTTCGCGATAGACGTCGGGGCCTCTGACCCTTGGACGGTCGCGTCCTTCACCAGGATGTCGACGGTAGGGTCTTGCTCGTGGATCGCGCTCTGGATGTCGTACCGAGCATCCCCTCGGAGTGAGGTCACGACACCAACCCGTTCCGGGAACGCCGGCGGGCGCTGTTTCTGCTCGTCATCAAACCAGCCACGCTCGTCGAGTTCGCTTCGCAGTCGCTCGACGGCAGCCGCCTGTTCGCCGTCGCCGACGACGATCACCTCCCACGGCTTGAGGTCGATTTTCCCGCCCTCAGTCCAGTAGTCGATATCGCCTTCGAGGATGACCTCGGTGCCGTCCTCGAGGTCAGCATCCATCTTCCGATAGCGGTTCGCCCAGATCATACAGGGGAGCTCGGCGTCGCCGTCAGTGAGGGTGAAGTAGAGCGCCGTACCGTTCTGATGGAGATCCGTGACCTCGCCGATACAGCGGACACCTTGGAGTTCAGACGACTGTTCAATGAAAGAGGCAATCTGCTCGTTCAGGTCGCTAACTGAAAGAACCTCAGGGCTCGTGGGCTGAGTATCCCGCTGGTCAGCATCCGATGCGTCGGCCATTCAATTAGGCAGTTTCGGGGCAGTATCTTGAAAAAGGTAACTCCAGCTGGGAAAGGTATTCACTGTCCTCGCTATCTCGTATTCCCATCAATCTCGTCCAGAGCCTCTGTTGCGACATCACCGAGTTCGCCGGCTTCGATGTGCGAGTATCGCTCCCGAACCATCTCCTCCGAGTTATCGAGATACCGGGCCGCCACCGTGTATCCGAACGCTCGAACAAGAACCTCACCCATCCCACGGCGACCACCGTGAGGGGCGAGATAATCGTGTTTCGGATGGTCGATGTCGATCTCTGCGGCCTCCGAGAGCCGTTGGAGAATCGACCGTGCGCCATCCGTCGTAATCGACGGCGGCCGAATGTCCTCATCGAGCGCTAGCAGTAGGTCGCGAGCGTACTCCTCACGGCGCTCAGTAATTGCTTCTGGGCGTTGCCCTCGGTTGGCGAGCTCATTCTGGACAAGCCCTGCGAGCGTCCGTTGGTCGAACGTGGGAAACACCGGCCAGCGCTCCGTTGGTGGGTCCATCAGCTGGCGATAGCTCCGCAGCGGCGAGATCACCGGGTCAGGGAGACTCGCGGCGTCCCACTGCTGTTTCTTCCGGTAGACGTCCATACTCCCGTCGTCGAGCGAGAGGTCCTCCCAGCGGACGCCGCGCCGACGCGGGTCGTTCGGGTCCCGGAGCAGTTCCCCGACGCGGACAGCTGTGTACGCAAGGACGAACACCAGCGCCCGGTCACGAGCCGCCTTCAGCGCCGCGTAGCGTGCTCGCTGCTTGTCGAGGCGGTCAGTATCCTCTGGGAGTGTCGTGTACGCCTCGACGGCATCGCGGGCCCGTTCGTCGACGTGGCGGGTGAGGACGTGGCGCTGTTCGGACGTCCAGGCCTGCTGGTCGCCGGGCTTGCGGCCGTCGTCCTCCGGCAGCGGCGCCATCGCACTGGCCCGCTGCGCGTAATGCGCCTCGAGATATCCCTCGTTGACGCACCAGCCACACCACGCAGAGATATAGCGGTAATAGGTTTGGACGGTGTTCTGTTTGAGGCCACGGTCACCAGCGAGATGCCGGGCGTATTCGCGGAAGACGCGTTCGTCGAGGTCCTCGAAGGTGGGGTCACGGTCAACGTCGTCGGGGATGATTCCGGTCCAGTCGTCGTTACTCCGATCGCCGGCGGCCCACTCGGCGAACCGCTCGAGTTCGCGAGCGGCGTTCCGTCGGTAGTTCCCGCCGTCGCCCCCGCGGCCTTTCCCCTTGTCTTGGAGGTAGCGCTCGAAGGAACCCGCAAGTGTCTGATCGGAACGGTTTCGAGGTGTACCCGGAGTCATGATTCTTCGTTCGCGTACTGGTAGGTCGGACGGACGTCCTCGAGAAGCTCTTCGATGATTTCCCAAAGGATCAGGGAGGGGGTCTCGTGCTTGAATCTAATTCCCCAGCGGTCCTCCGTATTGGCGGTTGAGTATTGAAAATGCGCCTGCCCGAGATCAGGATGATCCTCGTCTTGGTGCCAGCCGGCGTGAAAGCCCGTGTTCGGATCCGTGTAGTTGATACGGAACCAATCGTCTGGATCCTGTCGATACCACTTGATGGTGAGTTCCGGTGAATCCGGGCCTGTCGGGGGATCAAGACGGGCTGGATCGAAAATCGCTCGCAGCTGCTTGGCTTCAATATCATCAGGAACGAACTCGACCGCCGTGATCTGTGGCACACGATCGAGGACATCCCGCTTTAGCTGCGCATAGAGGTTCGCGTTCGGATCACCACCTGGATGCGGGACAGACATCCGTTAGCTGTTGGCCTCAGCAGGTTCTGTCGTCGGAGCGAGGAAGTCCCATTCGCGGATGGCGAAGCCAACGATCTGGATACGTCGCTGCAGGTGCTCCCATTCACGGGCAATCTCACGGCGACGGTCTTCCTCGTCAGCGTCAAGGGACTCGTCAGCGAGCGTTCCGCGAAGTTGGTTCGGTGACTCAACGCCGAATTCGTCCTCCCAGTCGCGGATCTGCGTCTTCATATCGGCGAGCCGGTCCGTGAGCTCCTCAACAGTGTGCCCGCTGTCCCGAAGACGCATCGCCTCCTGCATCGCCTGACGACGATAATCCGGGTAGTACGTCGTGTGGGTGCCGCTCTCGTCCCGATGGAGAATACCGTCGTCGACGAGCCGTTCGAGGACGCGCTTGGTTGGTTCGTGTGACCAGTCCGCTTCGGAGGCGATCCAGTTAGCCGTCCGCGGCTCCGACAGCTGCCGGGCGGTCATCCGAACCCGGTCTTCACCCGTGGTCTGGCGTTCCATCAGGCTCTCGGAGTTCGACCCGTCTTCGGTCATACAACATCGTTCGAGCTGCGTCTTAATATAGATTGAGGCCATTAGTCCTATATTGAATTCACTTCCTCGGTATCGTTCCGAGCTCAGCTGAGGAAACCCAGCGAAATCCCGAACCTCGGTCTTGGCGGCTCTACCCCTGGGGAAGCGGCGTCGTGAGGCGGTTGCATCATTCGTGCTTCACCGACGGCGTCGGGGTACTTCAAAGTGGTCGTGATTATTGGTGTAATCACGTCCAAGCGCTTATTTGCCTGAAGTGCCGAATTCCGGCGGTAGAAGTGTTAGTAGCCAAGAAACCGGATTTATAAATTATATATCGCTATACCAAAACTGAGGCGGCGGCTCCCACAGTTTCGGAGGATAGGCTAGTTTTAGATCGAATCGCCATCAAGTCGTGGTGATTCTCAGCAGTCGGGGATCGATTTTGAATCCCTACTCTCGAACTACCGGACGAGCGTACGAAATTGCGTGGATTTTGGCGCTGCTGAATACGGTTGTCACTCTTGAGCGGCGGACCCAGCGAGAGCTCAACCGATTAGTCGTGCGGGATCAACGCCGAGGCAACGAGCTCAACACACTCACCCGCAGTCAACACGGGTGCGTAGTCCATCTCTCCGTCGACACCTGCTTTCAGCAGGAAATCGGTGAGCCGCCAGATATTGTACAAGAGGACCGCGAACACGAAGTAGAATAGGCGAACACGGTAATCTTTCGAGGAGGTCTTGGCGAGAAAGTCGCCCTTGATCGATTTGTACTCACTCTCGATCTGCCACCGGCGGCTGTAGCGCTGACAGAACGTCTCGGCTTCCTCGGGACCGACTCGGAGATTCGTCGCGAAGACGGCCGTTCCCTCTCCACTCGTCGACGGTACGTACAGGAGCCGCATTGGATGCGATCCTGATTCCACATGGACAGAAGCCGACTCAACAGCCACCTCTTGGTCGTCTTCCTCCATTTGTTCAAGTACATTCCGTTCGGAACTGGAGACCCGCTTGGGTATGAGGTAGTTCACATCGAGGTTTGAGAGTGTCTGAAACACTTGTATCGAGTCGAACTCCCGATCACACAGCACTGTCTCGATTGGAACGTGCTCTTTTGCTCGTCGAACGAGCCGTCGCACAGTACGATGGATCTGATTCGACGTGTTCTCATCCCACTCAGAGCTCTCTCGAACCGGTTCCACGGCAAGAACGAGCGGGATATTCTGTCCAATGATCGAGAGTGTTGCGAATTTGAACGCTCGACCGTCTCTGTCCTTGGTCCCGCTGACCATCGGCATCTCTTCGACCTCTCCGTAGTAGGGAATAGTCGTGATGTCGATCGCGGCTGTGACTGGACGCCGGAACGATGCTTCAGAGGCGATCACCGAGAGTAAGCGATCCGTCGTTTTGTTGAATCCCCTCACGAGTTCTTCGGGGCCAAATTGTTTGACTGCGCGGAGGTGGGTATCACCATGCGGTCCGTACTCTTTCCCGCGCCGATATTGGAAGCGAGTCGCTCCCTGCGAGGTGCCACAGCGGACCATCCCCATGAACGTCTGTAACTCGAAAAATTGCGTGTCCTCGTACGAGGCGTTCGACGCCCGACCAGAGTCGAAGTGTCCATAGGCGTGATCACGCGCGAGGCGCGTTGTCTGGACAATCTCGTCCTGTGAGAAGGATTTGTCTTCGACTGGGTCTGCGTCTTCTTGCGTATCGTCGACGATCTCTGCCTTAGGCCGCACCTCCGGTGCTGAGATGCTGCGATCATGGACTTCTTTGACAACGAAGTGGGCGGCAGCGTGGATGTATTCGTGGGTCGCGTCGTCGAATCGATTTCGCCACGCACGAGAGAATGCTGATTCGTCGGGCACTCGACTGAAGCCGAGGATAGTCGCTACTTCCGGTTGTCGGGTGAGTCGTCGAGTGAAGTTAGCGTATGAGTCACCCGTTATCTCCATGAACACGAACGAGAGCACCATCGCGCGAAACGAGAGTGGCGCGGGATGCCATGCTGGATACCCGTCTTCGATCGCGTCTATCGCGTGATCGAAATCCTCGAACACGGTGACGAGATCGGCTTCTTTGAGTTTGTCCCGGATGGTGATACCGAGCTGGTACGCTTCGCACAGAGACTGCATACGGGGTTCATCTTTGGAAGGAGGACTGCCGGAACCACTCATTTAGAAAATGGTGAGGTCGATAGCAAAGTTACCACACCGGCATGACTACAAACATATTCTCTTCATCGTCAAATGGATTGTAAGCGTGTGGCGAATAGCTGGTTAAGTATCAGTCATCAGCCGTGGAGCTTGAGGATCCATCTTCGGTCGTAGTCGTCTCGTCTAGCCGCCCGGTCGTGTATCCCCGCCAGTCGTACCGGTCTTGGAGGTACAACGCGACTTTCACCAAGGCGAGCAGCACCGGCACCTCGATAAGCGGACCGATAACGGTGGCAAACGCGACCCCGGAGCCGACACCGAACACCGCGACCGCGACGGCGATCGCGAGCTCGAAGTTGTTTGAGGCGGCGGTGAAGCCGATCGCAGTTGTCGTCGAGTAGTCGGCACCGATACCACGGCCCATGCCGAAGCTGACGAAGAACATCACAACGAAATAGATCGTCAGCGGCACCGCGATGAGTAGGACGTCACTTGGCTGCGCGACGATGCGCTCACCCTGCATCGCGAACATCACGATCACTGTAAAGAGCAGCGCGATCAGCGTGAGCGGGCTGATCGTGGGTTCAAACGTCTCCTCGTACCATTCAACACCTTTCGCCCGCGTGCCGACGAATCGGGAGAGGATGCCGGCGGCGAAGGGGATCCCGAGGAAGATCGCGATCGCCTCGAAAACCTGTATCGGTGTAATATTGAATGCGGAAATGCCGGCAACGAGCGATTCCATGCCCAGAATCGGGGGGAGAAATAGAGCGAAGAACCAGATGTACACGCCGTACGTAACGATCTGGAAGACGCTATTGAACGCGACGAGCCCCGCGGCGTACTCGTTCGAGCCCTCGGCGAGCTCGTTCCAGACCAGCACCATCGCGATACAGCGGGCCATCCCGATGAACACCAGCCCGAGGAAGAACTCAGGTCGGGCAGGCAGTCCAGGAACGAGACCGCTGAAGAAGATGACCGCCAACCCGAACATCAGTGTGGGGCCGATGAGCCAGTTCTGGATGAGGCTCAGCCCGAGTACTTTCACGTTCTTGAAGACGGCGGGGAGTTGGCCGTAGTTGACCTTCGCGAGCGGCGGATACATCATTAACACGAGGCCGATCTCCACGAGATGGAGGTCCTGAATCGGACCGGTCACCGACGGCGCAACGTAGCCGAGGCTGATCCCGATCGCCATCGCGCCGAAGATCCAGACGGTGAGGTACTTATCGAGGAAGTCCATCGATCTCGGGTCCCCGCAGGCCTCGCAGTCGCAGTTCGGCCCGTGCTCGTGAGCGGCGTCGCTCACGACGCCATCACCCCCGTCGTGTTGGGTGAGTCGGACGGAGAGCGATACCGGTGTGTGTTCAGATGAGTGTTCATAATGGGTGTGTCGGCAGCGGTCGTTACTCTTCGGCCGCGATCACGTCGAGTTGGACGTCCGCACCGCCCGGGAGCGAACAGACGCCGACAACGGTCCGCGGGGGAAGTTCGACGTCGTCGAACCGGGACTCGTACACGTGGTCGATCGCCTCCGCGGCGCTCGGATCCGTGAGCTGGATTTCGAGCTTCATCACGTCGCCGAACGTCGCGTTTCGGTTGTCGGCGAGTGCGGCTTCAAGATTGTCGAGCGCGGTCGAGAACTGCTCTTCGATTGAGTGATCACTTAATATTTCTCCGTCGATCTCAGGGAGTATTCCCTCGAAAAAACGTAGGTCGGACGAGCCCGTTCGCTTTCCGAATGCACCGATGTTGCCCGTCCCTTCGCGCTGACGCTTGCTCTCTTTGCTTAGTGTGGGATCGATATCCATCTCGGTACGCTGCTCCGATTCCGGTTCGACCTCGGTTGTCTGCTGGCCCATAATAGATGAACAGTTGTTCATATATTAAAACCCTTTGGAGAAAGTCGGAAACTGGGATCGGAGTCCGGCTTCGGGGCGCGGAGTAGAGGGTCCAGACTCGTGGTACCCCGATGACATCACAGCAGACGGTACAGTCCGGCCGCGAGAAGCGCCCCGAGGATCGGTCCCACGATGGGCACCCAGGAGTACGCCCAGTCCGACGGTCCCTTGTGCGAAAACGGGAGAATTGCGTGGGCGATGCGCGGTCCGAGGTCGCGTGCGGGGTTGATCGCGTATCCAGTGGGGCCACCTAACGAGAGTCCGATACCGAGCACGACGAGCGCAATCGGAAGCGCCGACAGCGCCCCGAGACCGAAACCGACCGCTTGGCCGTCGATGGTAATCGACTGAAGCACCTCACCCGACTGAGCGTCGAAGAATCCAGCGGAGTTCAGGTAAAGGACGCCAAACACCAAGACGAACGTCCCGATGATCTCGGTCATCAGGTTGGTCGAGTAGTTCCGGATCTCAGGACTGGTCGAGAAGATGGCCAGCTTCACGTCCTCGTCTTCGGTCGCGGCGAAGTGGTCTTTGTACGCCAGCCACACCACTACGCCACCCAGGAATCCGCCGACCGTCTGTGCGGCGACGTACGCCGGAACCTGCGCCCAATCGAACAGCCCGGCGGCAGCGAGGCCGACCGTCACGGCGGGGTTGATGTGTCCCCCGCTGACCTGACTGATGGTGAACACGCCCATGAACACTCCGATAGCCCATCCCCACGTGATGACGATCCAGCCGCCGCCGTTCCCTTTCGTCTCGTTGAGAACGACGTTGGCGACGACACCACCACCGAATATAATGAGGATCGCTGTTCCGATGACCTCGGCAATGTATGGATGCATTCTGCTACTCCAATAGATTTATATCTATTCATCTATTAAAATGAAACGGATCCCTCACACCGAAAATTTATTATCGAATATAGAATATGCGGTCGTTCAAGAGCGAATGAACAAACCTACTAACCACAATATACTATCTGATACCTCTGTACGAATGAATTATAACTAAATCATATGTGCTTCGGGAAAGGAGTTTGGTAGCATTTTCTGTGACTTATTCCGAGATAGATAACATCGAGAGAGGACTCACAGCAACTGAAACGTTCACGCAATCAGACTCATCCAGCCCGTCTCAGTTCCACTCAACGGAGATTCCCTTGCGGGAGTTAGCCCCGTCTATCTCGATAGGGAACGCACGATTACTGGCCTATCGCGTCCGATCAAGTGCCTCCACGAGTGCCTCCGCCCGTTCCGTGGTCGAATAACTGCGCGAGCGTCCATCCTTTTGCTTTTTTACAAGTCCGGCATCACACAGAAGCGTCAACGCGTGGCTCACAGCGCTATCGCTTATTGACACGTAGGGCGTAATCTCGTCGAATCTGACCGCGCCGTCCGCTTCGACCAACAGGCGGACAAGTCGATATCGCGTCTCGTATCCGAACGCCGACAGCGCTTTGACGTCGACAGTCGTCGTCGCGTCGTCGATCAGTTTGTCGAAATCTGTCCCAGCAATCGGGTCTGAAGAAGAGTCGGGCATAACTGACGTATTCGCTGCGACCGGAATAATTGTTCTGTCGGCCTTCAAGACGGCAAAAGGCGAGCGAAATGCCACTATTATCGAACTACACGGACAGCTACGGTTACTCTTCGGCGGCAATCACGTCGAGCTGGACGTCCGCACCGCCAGGCAACGAGCAGACACCGACGACGCTCCGTGGCGGAAACACCACATCATCAAATCGCGACTTGTACTCGCTATCCACGGTCTCCGCTGCGTCTGCGTCTGCGAGCTGAATCTCGACCTTCATGACGTCCGAGAGCGACGCGTTACGGTTCTCTAACATTAGTTCGAGACGATCCAAGCACATCTCGATCTGCTCGTTAACCGGCTCTGATCCCCTTATTGCCCCGTTGATCTCCGGGAGAATACCTTGGAAGAAGATCAGATCCGACTCACCGGTTCGCATGCCGAATGCGCCGACGTTGTCGATACTGTCGCGCTGACGTTTGCTCTCCTCGCTCAGCGACTCGTTCATCGATATTTCGTTTTCACGGTCCGTCCGATCGTCTTGAGCCGCTATCTGCTGCGACATACAATTTAGTATTTCCTCATATGTTAAAGGGCCTTTCGGTTCTACTGTGTTGAGACCGAGGTAATCTACTCGGTATCAATATAATCTGTCATAGATTAATACTGGTCAAGCACGGTAGAACCCATGAATAATCCGGTTTACCACACTATCTCGTATGTAGATAGTTCGGTGGAAGAACTGCGTCGAACAAACACATCTGAACATAGATCCGAGTCGAGTGCTCTCTCGAGTCAGCTGAACACCTGACCAAATGAGTTAAGTCAAATCGGATTATATCGATATGTATGTCGATACTCGACCGACTGCTCGGTGGCGAGTCGAACGACGACGAGAGCTGCTGTGACATGCAAATCGAGGAGGTGGACTCGGACGAAAACGAGGCGGACGCGCCGGACGAGCGCGCCGACCGTACGGAGGACTGATCGACGATGTCGAACGAACCGAACGCGGCGGCTCAAGCGGGCTCCGAATCCGCGAGCGGGACGCTCCGACGGATGGAGGATGGTGTCTGCTGTGACGGGCCGTTCCCGGAGACTCGACGCGCGGACGACGCAGTCGTCGAGGCGGAGCTGTCGTCGTTCAAGGCGCTGGCCAACGAGAAGCGACTCGCAGTTGTTCACGCGCTGCGGGATGGAGAACTTTGCGCCTGCGAGTTGGAGACCGTCCTCGATGCTCCCCAGTCGACGGTCGCGTCGCACTTGCGGAAACTTCGCGACGCTGGCATCGTCGCCACGCGCAAGGAGGGGAAGTGGACGTACTACCGGATCGCGGACACGGCGAGCCTCCAGCTGCTCGATCTGGCCGCGGCGTTAGGTGAGGACCGATGATCCCGCCGGGGACCGAAGCGGCGCTGCTCGACTCGTGGGACTACTTTCTTCACCTCGCGATGGTCCTCACGCCGCTGTTCATCGGCGCCTCGTTCCTCGTGGGGCTCGCACAAGAATACCTCCCGCCAGAGCGCGTTGAGGAGATGCTGCGGGCACGCGATCACGGGAGCGGAAATGTTCTCGCGGCAGGGCTTGGCGCGGTGACACCGTTCTGCTCGTGCTCGACCGTCCCCGTCTTGGCTGGCCTGTTAGGTGCCGGCGCGCCGACGGGTATGGCCTTCTCGTTCCTGCTAGCGTCACCGATCGTTAACTGGATCGCCGTGTTCCTGCTATTCGGGCTGTTCGGAACCGGCGTGACCGTCGCATACGTGACAACTGCGCTGCTCGCGGCGATCGTCGCGGGACTCATCATCGGCACGCTCGATCTTGACGGCTATATCAAAGACGTCCGGATCACTGCGGGCGGCCGCGAGATCGCGACTGATGGCGGTACATCCGCTTCGACTACAGCTGACGCCGGCGGCTGTAGCGAGTGCGGCGCGACAGCGGCGAACCGAACCCACAGGGAACGCGTGACTGCAGCCGGCAAGGGCGCACTCTCCTTCTTCCGCGACACGCTCCCGTACATCGCGGTCGGGATCGCGATCGGCGCGCTGATCCACGGCGCCGTGCCGGCGGAGTTCCTCCAGCAGATTGCTGGTCCGGGGAACCCGCTCGCGACGCCGGTCGCCGCGCTCGCCGGCGCACCGATCTACGTGAGCATCAGCGGGATGCTGCCGATCGCGCACTCGCTCACTGAGGCGGGGATCCCCATCGGAACGGTGATCGCGTTCATCATCGGCGGGGCGGGGATCAGCATCCCGAACCTGATCCTCCTAAATAAGCTGTTCGAACGCCGCCTGCTCGCGATCTACGCGACGACGGTCGTGACGATCGGGATCACTGTCGGCGTGCTGTTCAACACCGTCTTCGCCGGCCTCCTCTGAGCCGAGGCCAATTTATAACGACCGCGACCCGTCGAGCGCAACAAGAACCGCGTTCGCACGCGGCGTAGCGCGATACATCCGCCACTTCCCTTCCTTCCGGCGCGTGACGAGGCCGGCGTCAGTGAGCTGCGAGAGGGCGTGGCTGATCGCGCTGTCGCTCACGTCCAAGAGCGGCGAGAGCTCACACACGCATAGCTCCTCGTCATCAGCTGCGTGAAGCATCCGGACGATCTTGTATCGCGTCTCGTTGCCGAGCGCCGACAGCATCTCGATGTCGGTCTCCAGGTCGGACCCGCCAACGGTCTCGTTCAGTTCTTCTAGCTCCGCTAACCGGTCGGCGAGGTCCTCGTCTGTACAGGAGCCGCACTCATCAGCGACGTACCGCTGTAAACGCTCGGTAGATGACATACAAACAATTGAACCAAGCCGGGATTAAACGTTGCGGAGCGCCGTCTCAACTGGTAGCTGGACAGCAAAAACAATATAGTAACACTTCAAATATTGTCTCGCATGAGAGATACGTCCTCTTGGAGGGTGAAGCCACCGTCGTTATCGACGAAGAATCCGTCGAAATCGAAGCTGGCGACGCGGTTTGGATTCTGCCGACTGCGACGCGACAGATCCAGAGCGGTGATGTCGAAAGTGCGCTCGTCCTCGTGAGTGCCCCAGCGTCGAAGTGTCGAACCACGACGTGTGTCGACGACCCAGGATCGTGGGCCACCAACGGATTCATCGGGTGATCGGGACTCTCGGTCGTTCAAGATGAAATGACTATGCGACCGATGTGGGGATAGCCGACCGAAGGGCTTATAATTGTATGAGAGTTTGTTCAAATGAATCGACTACAGCGAGGACAAACCAACGTGTCCTGCTGTGAACGATACATCAGACGTACGACCGCGATCCGACCCACTCATGACCGAACTCACCCTGTACGAAGAAGCGATGTGTTGCTCCACCGGCGTCTGCGGTCCCGACCCCGACGACGAGCTCGTCGAGGTCAGCGCGGCGCTCGACCAGCTCGAAGACGCGTTCGACGAGCTCGAAGTCAACCGGGCGAACATGCAGCACAACATCGACCAGTTCCTCGAAACGAAGCGGATCTACGACCGCGTCCAGGAGGACGGCCCGTCGATCCTCCCGATCACGGTTGTCGACGACGAGATTGTCGCCGAGGGCGAGTACCTCTCGTACGACGAACTGACCGCGGCTATCGACGAGAGCCCAACGCCGCAGGAGGCCTAACGAATGGCACAATCACAGTCAACAACGACCAGCGCGCGTGAGGTAGTCGAACCGAGCGGCGACGACACCGAGTTCGTCTTCTTCAGCGGGAAGGGCGGCGTCGGCAAGAGCACCGTGAGCTGTGCGACCGCGACGTGGCTCGCCGACAACGACTACGAGACGCTCTTGGTGACCACCGACCCTGCCCCGAACCTCTCGGACATCTTCGGGCAGTCGATCGGCCACGAGGTCACCGCAATCGACGGGATCGAGAACCTCTCGGCGATCGAGATCGACCCGGACACCGCCGCCGAGGAGTACCGCCAAGAGACGATCGAGCCGATGCGCGAACTGCTCGGTGAGGAGGAGATCCAGACGGTCGAAGAGCAGCTCAACAGTCCTTGCGTCGAGGAGATCGCCGCCTTCGACAACTTCGTCGACTTCATGGACAGCCCGGAGTACGACGTCGTAGTCTTCGACACGGCGCCGACGGGCCACACCATCCGGCTGATGGAGCTCCCCTCCGACTGGAACGCCGAACTGGAGAAGGGCGGCTCGACCTGTATCGGGCCGGCGGCCTCGATGGAGGACAAAAAACAGGACTACGAGCGTGCCATCGACACGCTCCAGGACGACGAGCGCACTTCCTTCGCCTTCGTCGGCAAGCCGGAGGACTCATCGATAGACGAGATCGAATGCAGCGCGAGCGACCTCGGCGACCTCGGGATCGAGTCACAGCTGTTGATCCTCAACGGCTACCTCCCAGAGTCGGTGTGCGAGGATCCCTTCTTCGAGGGGAAGCGTGCTGACGAGCAGGCCGTCATCAAGCGCGCCCGCGAGGAGTTCGACGCGGACGCGACGGCGACGTACCCACTCCAGCCGGGCGAGATTGCCGGCCTCGACCTGCTCGCGGACGTGGGTGGTGTCCTCTACGACGGCACGGAGGCGACCGTCGACGTCGGAACCGCGACCGACGTGGACGCTGACGGTGCGGTCGAGTTCGATTCGATGGCGGACGCCGACGCGGTTGTCGACCAGCTCACGCCGGGCGAGGAGACGCAGTACCTCTTTTTCACCGGGAAGGGCGGCGTCGGCAAGAGCACGGTCGCCTCGACGGCAGCGACGAAACTCGCTGAGGCGGGCCACGAAACGCTTGTCGTCACGACCGATCCGGCCGCGCACTTAGAGGACATCTTCGGTGAGCCCGTGGGCCACGAACCCACCTCGGTCGGCCAGGAGAACCTCGACGCGGCGCGGATCGACCAAGAGAAAGCGCTTGCGGAGTACCGCGAGCAGGTCCTCGACCACGTCACGGAGATGTACGAGGAGAAGGAGGACACGCAGATCGACGTCGACGCTGCGATCGCGAACGTCGAAGAGGAGTTGGAGTCGCCCTGTGCCGAGGAAATGGCCGCCTTAGAGAAGTTCGTGAGCTACTTCGACGAGGACGGCTACGATGTCGTCGTCTTCGACACGGCCCCAACCGGACACACGCTCCGCCTGCTCGAACTCCCCTCCGACTGGAAGGGGTTCATGGACCTCGGCTCGCTAACGAAGGGCGCCGCGCCCTCCAAGGGTGACCAGTACGACGAAGTCATCGAGACGATGAAAGACCCCGAACGGAGCACGTTCGCGTTCGTGATGTACCCCGAGTACACCCCGATGATGGAGGCGTACCGGGCTGCCGCCGACCTCAAAGATCAGGTCGGCATCGAGACCTCGCTGGTCGTCGCCAACTACCTCCTCCCTGAGGAGTACGGCGACAACGCCTTCTTCGCGAACCGCCGCGCCCAGCAGGCCCAGTATCTCGAAGAGATTCGAGACCGGTTCGACGCGCCGTTGATGTTGGCGCCGCTCCGGCAGGATGAACCAATCGGGCTCGAAGAACTCAGCGCCTTCGGTGAGGAGATTACTGGACTCGCAGACGTGGTCGAAGCGGACGCACCGGAGGTGACGCCCTCGTGAGCGACGCACAGGACGTGGAGGGTGCGGCCGAGGACAGCGTTGGCATGTCCAATGAGGAAGACGTAGAAGCCAACGTCGAGGCGGCGCTCCGCGAGTTCCTCGACGCTCTCGGCGAGTCGGAGACGTACCAACAGTTCGTCGAGGCTGACGAGGCGTTACAGAACGATGACGACGCGATGGCGCTGCTTCGCGAGTACCAGCGAAAGCAACAACAGATGCAGCGTGGTGGCTTCGACGAGTCGGTGATGGCCGAGCTGAAGCAACTCCAGACCGAGATATCGAACAACGAGACGATCCAGCGTCAGCAGGCCGCACAGGCCGATCTGATAGAACTGCTTCAGCGGACGAACGACACCATCAGCGACGAAATCGGCGAGGAGTTCGCGCGATCCACCGGAGGTGGGTGCTGTTGAGCGCTTCCGGTCAGGACGTCAGCGAGTCCGAAGTGACGGACGTAGAGGTCGTCACGGCCGCCGAGGCGCTCGGCGAGGAGCTCGCGGCGGCGAAAGAGTCCTCCTCGGATTTCGCGTTCACCACCATGGTAATGCAGTGTAACGAGGCGATCGGCGACGAGACCGGTGTCGACTACGGGAGCGTCTGCGGCGCCGACGACGACGGCTGCTGTTAGCAGAGGTCATAGGGGCCGTTCCGGCTGACGACCCTGCCAATCGTCACTCCGCGGACGGAGTTTGCGACAGGAGTTCGTCGAACAGCGAGACGATACGTTCTTCGATCTCGTCACGAATCTCACGAACCTGCTCGATCGGACGCTCGTGGGGATCGTCGAGCCCCCAATCGCGATTCTCGCCGTTCCACGTCGCCGGGCACACGTCCGATGCCGAACACCCCATCGTGACGACGAGATCGACCGCCTGTAGCTCGTCTGGCGTCACCTCTCGCGGCGTTCGGTCGCTGAGATCGATGTCTCGCTCTCTCATTGCTTCGACGACAATCTCGTGGACGTGATCTGCGGGCTGTGTGCCACCGGTAACGATCGTAATTTGATCGCCCACACTGCGACGGTCACGCTCGCGCTCAGCGAACGCCGCCGCCATTTGGCTCCGTCCTGCGTTTTGGACACAAACGAACGCGATCTGGTGGTCCGTCCGCTCATCGGATTCAGTCACACCTCCACAAGCGAGAGGGATCGGTATAGCTGTTACTTCAGGTACAACGGCTCTTGATGGGCTGTCTGAGAAGTACTCTCAGACCCGTGTCGACCTATTGAGACGTACATACATCACATATAAGGTCTCAAGTCGACAGCATCTATTCTGGTGTTTATGAGTGATGATTTGCCGGTTACTCTAGGATTCGTTTGTGTACAGAATGCTGGTCGCAGTCAGATGGCGACAGCGTTTGCCGAACGCGAGCGTGACCGTCGTGGACTTGAAGACAGTGTTGAGATCATTACCGGTGGTACTCACCCCGCCGACAGCGTCCACGACGAAGTCGTGACGGTCATGCAAGACCACGAGATCGATCTCTCGGATCGAGTCCCCCGAGAAGTCTCAACGACTGAGCTCGAATCATGTGACGTCGTCGCCACAATGGGCTGTTCGACACTCGAACTCGATGCTGAAGAGATAGATGTTCGCGACTGGGCGCTAACAGATCCTGATGGCCAAGATCTCGATCAGGTCCGTGTGATTCGAAACAATATCGAACAACGGGTTACAGACTTGTTCGACGAAGTTCACGCGAACAGTTCACTGTGAATCAAGGGTCTGCTGATGCGGTACTCGAATGACAGATCGTTATTGATTTAGCGGGGTTTTAATCAGAGATTTTGCGAGAAAAAAGCCCGCATGAGATCCATCCTCCGAAGTTATGGGCTCCAACTGAGTCCACCGTATAGAGGCGGAATCAGACTATTCTGAGGTTGCTGTTGGGATATTGTAGAATAGTTTTCTATTTCGGAATAGTACGCTATTCAGCCGATTCTGAAGAAGCAGATTCGCGAGCTTGTTCGAATCGTTCGGCCACTTCGTCTACGAGATCTTCCTCCACGACGGTTCGGAGAAGAGCATCAGTCATTTCCCGAACGACGATGTTCTGGTAGCCCTGCTGGTTGAGCTCGCGTTCTAGTTCATACTTCAGCCAGGAATCGAAGTCCTCGATCGTAGCCTCCCGAGCGTAGAAAGGCCGCTGTTTAGCGGCCTCATAGCTGAACGCTGAATCGGTCATCGGGTTTTGTCGTTCGACGGGTTCCTGAGAGGGCGTCTCCTCGTCGCCTCCCGATTCAGACGCGTCATCCGTATCCTGGGGTTCGTCGTCCGGTTCATCTTCGAGTGTCTCCCCGAGGTCGGCAAACGGATCGTCGTCAGACATGGCGGACCACCTCACCTGCCTCGACGATGTGCGCCAACTCGTCGAAACACTGCAACTGGTCACAGTCAGGGTCGTAGTCCAGCAGGGGTTTGCGCTCGCCATAGGCCTTCGTGATGCTGGTTCGGTCCCGGATGCCCGGTGAGGGTTTGAGATCGCCGGCGTCGACAGCCTCCCAGTCCGTGATTCTCGCGAAATTCGGGATGCGGTCCTGAAGGTTATCGTGCGAGTTGAGACGTTCGAGGAGCTGTCGATCTTGAGTCTGCTGGTCGATACGGCCGCTCAACATGTTCGGAACCAGTGACAGAACGTCGACGTCCATATGCTGCCGAAGCGGTGAGATCTGTCGCTCGATGGTTCGCTCCAAGCCGGCCATCGCCTCGTTCCCCGGGGCGAGCGGAAGCACGAGATTCGCTGTCGCGACGAGCGCGTTGTCCGTGAGTCGGGACCGGTACGCCGGCGAATCCGTGACGATATAGTCGTACGTATCACCGAGGAGTGGGTCGACGACTTCCCGTTTGAGCAGCGCAGAGGGTTGGAACACGTCGCCCACGACGATCTCCCGCTCGACCTGTTCTAAATCCTCGCTGGACGGGAGAATATCGAACTCGTAGCTGGTATCGTAGACAACAGAAGTCGGGTCAGCATCGTCGAAGAAGACGTCGCCGATTGTTTCCTCGGTGTTGTGATACTGGTCGTCAAACCCCAGCCCAACGGACGCGTGACCGTTCGGGTCAAGATCGATGAGGAGGACATCGTGTTCGTGTGCGGCCAGTTGTCGGGCGAGGTTGACCGCAATCGTCGATTTGCCGACGCCTCCCTTCAGCATACACACCGAAACAGCCCGAGAGTTCCCATCGGTCTGTACCGAATCATATGGGCTATTTGGGCTATTCGTTCTATCTATGCTATTCTTGCTATCTGAGCCACTCATACTATTCAGCAGTATCAACCCCTCTCAACTTAACTCTGTGGTGAATAGTCCGAATAGTATTCTATTCCAAAGCTACACGCTATTCCAGAATAGTTCACTACTCTAGAATAGTTAGGATAGAATCAGTAAATGTGGCTCAGGAGACGAGCTCCAACATAGAGCGAAGTTCAGATTCGATATCAGTCAGTTCACTCCGTTGCCACTCAAACCGTTCTTCCACCCCAACATCGGTAAACCGGAGTGAAGCACGAACCTGCCGGGCGGGATCGTGCTGGAAGAGCGCGAGAGCGTAGGCAAGCATTTGCGGCCGATAGTGGTCAGCGAGGGTATCAGTCGTCGTCGACGAAAGATCGTTCGTCTTGTAGTCGATGATATGATACGCATCAGGAGTGACCAGAAGACGGTCAATATCACCCACTATGCGGGAATCATCAAGACGAGCGACAACTGAGTACTCGTCATAGGTCGCTTCGAGTGGGAGGTCCGCCTCAGTTTCATCGACGAACTGGATCGCATCCTGGGCATGGCTCACGGCCGCTTGGAGATCGTCATCCGTCGGTTCCTCGCTCCCCATACGACTTAATTGACGAATAAACGAGGGCCACTCTTCTCGTGGGGGACGGAGCTCATTGAGCCGATGGACAACAGTTCCAAAGGTGGTGGGACTCAATCCGACTGTCCCATCCCCCGACGTGTAGCTGTGTCCGTCTTCGGAGGCATCCGCAACAGCACTGACGAGGGTCGTCGCGGCAACGCGAACGGCAGCCTGACGTTCCGGCGGGGAAGGGACAGTAATCGCAGGGTCTAACTCTTCAGTCGGAGCCTCAGATTGCCATTCAACCGGCCGAAATGGCGCCTGAATGGTGTATGGGGCATCACCAATTCGAGCGTCGGTAGCCCCATCGTGGAAAGCCTCAGCGACTAGCTCATGGTCGTCAAACAGAATGGGCTGGAGCCAATCCCGCCATCGACTGGCGTCGTCGAAATCATCTGGCTCACCGAGTTCGATGTGGCCAGACTCATCGATATCGATGTCGTGTGTTCCACACAGCAGCAGGTGGTCCCGAGTTCGGGTACAGGCCACGTAGAGCAGTCGTTTGGATTCCGCACGCTCTTGCGGGAGCATGCGGCGATTGGCATATTCGTGGACTGCAGTCTTCTCGATTGAGAACGCATCGTTGGGGTGGGGACCACCCACTGCAGGAATTGGTGGGGCATCAGTTGTCCCCCCGACGAGGCGGACATAGCCGTGGTCATCGACGGATCGCCCGAAATTGAGGTCACTTCCGAGATCGGGTATAGTGACGATTGGGAACTCGAGTCCCTTCGCGGAATGGATCGTCATAATCCGGACGCCCTCGGCGTCACCCGGAATATCTGCCTCCCCCTCACGAGGGTCGATCTCGGCTTGGCGGTCGATACGGTGGAGCAACCCGGCAGCTGTGTGAACACCATTCTCGCTCCAAGTACGGACCTGGTCGCGGAACTTCTCGACGTTCGCGACGGCCTGTCGACCGCGTTCATCTGCACTCACACTTGCCAGATACCCGGTGTCGTCGATCACCCGGGACAGCAAGCGGTTCCACGGGAGGACGCCATCTTCGGACGGCGTCGCACAGCCGCTGAGGGTCCGCCACGTCGTGAGGAGGTCGAACGCGTCCGCGAGCTGTGGATCGTCCGTCTCGGCGAGCGCGCCCCACACTGAATCAGCCTCTGCGACCGCCGGTGCGAGGCGATCATCCGCGAATCCGAACAGCGGCGAACGAAGCACCCCGTAGAGGGAGACGTCGTCCTGTGGATCACCGAGTACTCGAAGCAGGTTCGTGAGCGCCTGGACCTCAGGCGTATCGTAGAATCCGACGCCACCGACGACAGTGTAGGGGATGTCGTACTCCTCAAGGGCGCGCTGATACCGATCCAGATGAGTTCGCCGGCGCAGGAGGATAGCCGTGTCGTCGGGAGTAGCGTCACGATGGACACCTGTATCGGGGTCTTGGACTCTCGGCGGATCGTCGAACAGGTGGGTCAGTCGAGCAGCGAGCGCTTGCGCCTCGGCCTCGATAGTGTGGTCCAGCGCACCTTCGGCGACCGGATGGTCGTCGCCGAAGAGCTCCGCTGCCGTATCGGCGTCGTCGGGCACAGCGAGATACTCAACGCTCCCGGTCAGACCCTCGATGTCCTCGACACGGTCGCGCTGCGTACTCAGTCCCTGAGGTGGCGCTTCGTAGGGTTCGTGGGTGTCACCTTCTGGTTGGAACAGGTACTCGAAGAGCTCGTTCAGGAACGACAACGGCTCGTCCAGCGTCCGGAAATTCCCGGAGAGTTCGAGGGCGGTCGGACTCTCGCCGTCGCTGTCGGGAACGTCGTCAACCCCACGAGCCTCGTTGACTGTCTGGAGTTCTCTGCGCGCATCCCCGAACGTCGTCACGTCGGCCCCACGGAATCCGTAGATGCTCTGTTTCTCGTCGCCGACCAGGAAGACGTTCGACGCCGCTTGCTCGTCAACGCCCGTGAGGAGCTTGACCAAATCCCACTGACGCGGGTCCGTGTCCTGAAACTCGTCGACCATCACGGCCGCAAACTGCTCTCGAAGCCGCTCCGTGACGGCATCGTTGGCTCGCAGGAACTCAAGGGTCGTCTCGATCACGTCGGGAAAGTCGAGCGTATCGCGGCGCTCCTTCTCGTCGGTGTAGGTTGCGAGGACGTCGTCGAAGACCCGCATCAGAGCCAACGCGTAGTGAGCGCTATTCGCTTCCAGTTCCCCCGGCGTCGTCTCGACCGCATCCGCGTGCGGTTCGACGGCCGCGATGACCGCGTCGATGGCGTCCTTCAGGTCGTCATAGACGTCACCGTACTCACCCCAATCGTCCCAGTCACCGACGACGTACCCCGAACTGCTGTACAGGCCGCCGTTCTTCTTCTCACAGACCTCGTACAGCTCGAGAATTGCCCGCTGACAGTCGCGAGGATCGCTTTCCTCGGGGTCGTCCGAGAGTGTCGTCGCGACCTCAGAGAAGGTCCGGTAGGCCCGAAGACCGTCTTCGTCGGCGATAGCGCCCTCGCGGTCGACACGGTCCGCAACCGTACGTAGCTGGCCAAGGAGTCCGTCCGCATACAGCGTCTGTCGGGCGTCGGCGACGTCGAGATCACAAACGACCTCCCAGCAGATATCGACGTAGTCGTCGACCTCCGCATCACGCCACTCCTCGAGGACCGCCTCGCTCTGTGGGCGCTCATCGAGTAGTCCAGTGAGTACATCGACCAGCTGGTCGCGACCCCAAAGCTGAGCGAGGAGCGCGACGTCATCATCGTCCTGGTTGCGTTCGAGAAACTCCGTCACGACTTCGCGTTGGAGTGTCGCAGCGCCGTCTTCATCGAGTACGTCGAAGCCGAGCGGGACCGGAGCCTCGACGGCCCGTTCTCGCAGGAGCCGGGTACAGAACGCGTGAATGGTGTGGACATAGCCGTCCTCCAGATCGTCGAGGACGTTTCGCCAGCGGTGGTAGGCCTCTGGTGAGTCAACAGCCTCGAGCCGGTCGTACACCTCCTCTCGAACGCGCTCGGTCAGTTCGGCAGCAGCCTTTCGCGTGAAGGTGATCGTGACGATGTTCTCCGGCGTGAGCGACGGGTTGTCGGCCAGTATCGTCACGTACCGCTCGGTGAGCGTGGTCGTCTTCCCCGTCCCGGCGCCGGCAGTGATCGCGACGTTCCGGCCCTGGACGAGCGCGTCCTCCTGTTCATCTGTGAGCTGAATCTCCTCGGGGCCCTCAGTCATCGCTCATCACCGCCTCGATGTCCTCGTCGTCGCGAACACGGAGCGGAACATACGCTGTATCGTCCTCGTGCACCTCGTCGACAAACTCCCGCTTGCGGTGATGGCGGACATCGCACGCCCGACGGTAGTCACAGTATCGGCAGTTCGCTCCGCGGGCGGACAGAAGCGTCGTGTGGAACCGTCCGTTGCCGATCGCCTCGTCGATCTGGCCCAACCACTCCGGAACGACATCGTTCAGGAACCGGCGGAGTTCGACCTCTGAATCGAACTTCGATTCGACGCCGCGTGGAACCTTGAGGTCGTTTGGCGGTCGCACCTGATAGTATGTCGCCGAGAGCGAGCCCTGTTCGAACAGATCACCGTCGACGACCTCGGCGGCAGCAAGCAGATAGATGGGAAGCTGGAACTTCGTGCCGCCGGTCGTCTTCGTCATATACGGTGCCCGTCCAGTCTTGTAGTCGTAAAGCGTGAGCGTCGGTTGTTCGCCATCCCGACCCACGTCAACGCGGTCTATGTATCCCCGAATCGAGACAGTCGAGCCGTCCGGTCGCTCAACCGTGAACGGCCCAGCATCCGAGTCGGGCAGCCCCTCACCGAACGGAGCCTCGAACAGGTGTGGGCGGGCGGCGCCGTCACGCGCGAGTTCGTTGTCAAGGAAGGTAGCGAACAATCCCTGTTCCGGTGCGTCGTGGGGTTTGCTCCCGGCCTCGTACGGAGCGCTCTCGCCCTCACCCAGGCCCGCGAACAGCTCCGCCTTCCACCGTTCGTAGAACAGGCCGTCGTACTCGAAGTCAGCATCCCGGAGTTCATCAACGGCAATCTCGCGAAGGTGCGTCGCCAGAGCGTCCCGGTTAAAGTCCGTGAGATCGACACCACCCTCGGTCTCGTCCTGCAAATCCGCGAAACACCGTTCGAGAACATCGTGAACGTACGACCCGGTTTCGAGGGGCGTGGGGACGACCTCAACGTCGTCGGGGTCCTCGATTCCGAGCACTTTCTCGCCGTAGAACTTGAACCCACACTCGACGTATCGCTCGATCCGACTCGCGCTGTAGGGTTCTCGTTCCGACGGAGGATAGACCTCAGCGACGGTCTCGGGTTCTAACACGCCATCGTGTTCGGAGAGGCCAGCCGTTCCCATGTTGTCCGCACAGTGGAGTCCCCGATCTGTGCGCTTGGTCTGCTCAGGGGAGAAATCACCTCGGTCGCCGGCGAGGCTTACTGCCGCACGCCGGTCGGCCGTTGCAGCGACGTGGCGCTGGAGATCTTCGCGAGAGCCCACGCGGTCGTCGACGCCGTCTTCGGGTTCGATGCCGGTCACGCGCTGGAGTTCGTCGAGGACCGGCGACCGGACGACGGCGGACTCGTCGTCGCCCGTCTCTGGTGTGGTGATCGTAAGTTCGTCGACATTCGCGAGCAGCGTCGCGAAGAGATAGCGGCCACGGAGTCGTTCGTCGCCGGTGTCGAATCGCGGATGGGCGTCGGTCATCTCCTCGAAGAAGGCCGGGCGTTCCGGCGTCACCGGGAAGTGCTCGCTCGTCAGTCCCACGAGAAACACCTTCTCGAACGAGCGCATCCGGGCGTCGAGCAACCCCATCACTTCGACGTGACCGCCAGCAGCGCGCTGCGGAACCCGGATCGGAACACCATCGAACGCACGGGTGAACAGTGCCAACGGGGAGAGATCGCTATTGACCGCCGCCAGCGACTCGAACGAGGAGAGGACCTCGTCTACGAGGTCGTAGGCTCGCTGTTCGACGGCTTGCTCGGCGCCGCTGGCGTAGTCCTCCGTCGCCCCCTCCAGGTCGAACCGTTCGTCCAACAGTCGTCGGAGCGTCTCGGTTGCGCCCTCGACGTCGCCTGTTCGGAGCGTCTCTAGCGTTGCCAGTAGGTTCTCGATCAGTTCCGCCGCCTCGTCGTCGACGTCATCGAGCAGGGATAACACAGAAACCGTGTCGCGCCGGCGAGCAGCTGCCGTGACAGCGTTGGCCTGGTCGGTGTCAACGACGTCGACCAATGGATTTGCGAACAGGGACGTGAGGTCCTCAGCACGGGGGTTGGGTTCGGCGAGGTTCAGGAGGTCGTGTACAACGCTCCCGGTAAACGTCCGGTTCAGCTGTGAGGCGGCGGTCGTGACGTGCGGGATGTCGAACGTATCGAACGTGTCCTCGACGTACCCCGAATAGGCCTCGGTCCCCGGGACGACGACAGCCAGATCGTCGGGATCGCGACCATTGGCCAACTCAGTCCGGAGCTCGCGAGCGACGAAGCGAATCTCGCGCTCGGGCGTCGGGAGTTCACGCCATCGCAGAGCGTCTGGAGAAGGGACGGTGTCGGGGTCCGGACGATAGAGCGCTTCAGTGATCGTTCCGAAGGCCTGCCCTGACTCGTCGACGGGCTCGAGTTCTACTGTCTCAAAGTCAAGTGCGTCGTAGACCTCCAAGGCGTCCTCTGCAACGGCGTCGACGCCGCTCCGACCATCCTGATGGAGCGGCAGCAGTGCAATCATCGGAAGTTCGTCGACGAGGCGTTCGATGAGGCGGCGTTCGACGGGGCGGAACTCGTGATACCCGGAGAGGACGACGATATCCAGTTCCGGGGAGAGTGTTGAGAGTGACTTCTCTGTCGTCGCGACTGCGTCGAACATTTCTCCCCGGGTACAGACCCACTCGTCGACGTAGTCAGCGTGGAGATTCCGGTAGTGTCGGTACGCGTCGACAGTGGCTGTCGCGATACGGTCATCGAGAGCGGAGCCCTCGAACTCCGCTGCCAATGCGTCGGGGGTCCCGACGCCGGCGTCGTCGAAGAGTGAGAAACGGCTGCTGAACGAATCCGCGAGAGCAGCCGAGGCGGGTTCGCCGGCGAGAGCTCCATCTGTTTCGGCTGTCGGTCTGTCGAGTGCGTACTCCGCCAGCCTGCGGTTCAGCTGCCCGGAGAGGGGTTGAACCGGACCGTGGAGATGCTCGTACCACTCCCGAACGACTGCGTCGAGCGTCTCGGCACGAAGACGGAGGGGTTCGTGGGACGCGGCCCAGCGGTCCTCAACCATACTCCGGCGAGCGTCGTTCCGCGTTATGTAGAGAATTGAACCAAGAAGGTCATCAGCCACCTGGTCCGCCCGTTCAAAAGCAGCTTGTTCCAGATGTGAATGTTGGGAACCAGTTAGAAGCGTGTTATTCATCGAATACTACTCAACAAGAGTTCCATCTCACTTCACTCTTGGCGAGACAGTTTCGTCAGTAAATGGAGTACCGAAGTGGCTCCATACGCGTGTCAAGCCTGAACTACCAGAATTAAATTGGATACGCTGTACTACAGGAATCTACCCATTCACGTTTGAATCGGCACTAGCTAAAGCGCCATACATACTCATAAAGGGAAAGTCAAACAGTAGTTCTCAACCTCGGGCGCCAGTGAGATGACCTGTTCTCGACGTTCTAATTCAGAGCGACGCGTCTCGATTCGCTCTTCGAGCTGTTCGAGACGCTCCTGTTGGCCACGGATGGCGATGTCCATATCCGAGCCGGCGTCGGATTTGCGCTCGTACTCCTCGATGAAGGACTCGATCCGTTCTCGCTCCGCCTGTGCATATTCCTCGAGATTGTCCAGCTCCCGAGCGGTCTCCTCATGACGCTTCTCCTGAAGATGCTTCTTGATCTCATTGATCCGTACGCTCACATACCGGTCGGCAGCCGTCCGTAAATTGGATTGAGCGTCGAGAACTGTCCGAAGGTCGTCGATGTCGGGCTTTGCTGCTACGGAGTCACCCTCAACGACACGTTCACCAAGCGCCTGCTGAGCGTCTCCCTGCGCAGCATCCACGAAAACGGGGATGGTCTCCTCGCGAATCACGTCGTCAGTGCCGTCCTCAAACGCCACGCGATAGTTGTAGGTGATCCCCGGTGTGTCGACGAACGGAAGCAGTTTGAGTCCGACTTCACCGCGCTCGTCGTCCAACACGCGTGCCATGAGTCGTTGCAGGACGTCCGTATCGGGAGCGAGGTAGGTGATGTCCTCGTGATCCATCGCGAAGTCGCGATCGAATGTGAACGGGCCGAACGTCGCGTCTTGGCCGGGCGAATTGATACCGTCCGGTAACTCGGCTTGATAGAGGTTGGTGCCGCGCTTCTCGAATTCGCCTCCGAAGGCTTCGACTGCTCGCTCGAAGAACTCGCGAATGTCGCCCTCGCTCCCGTAGACATCCTCTGACTCGTCGACGACCTCCTGAATCTGCCGGCGACTCTCCGCGTCGAACGTGCTCGTATCGACGAGGCTCCGCTCGTACCACTCCTCGAGCGTCCGCTGACGCTCTTCGATCATCTCCTCGAGTTCCTCTTTGGTCGCACTCGGCGGTTCGTCGTTCTCGATGGACTCCATGATGAGTGAGTCCACGTCGATGTCGTCAAGGATGCCGAGCACGTCCGCCGTGTTTCCGAGCTGGGAGCGAATCTCCTCGACCTTGGTTTGGAGCATCTCGAAAATCTCGCTCTCGCGAGTGTCGTCGAAGAGAAAATTCCAGACCTTGACCTCCTCCTCCTGTCCGTAGCGATGGATGCGACCGATCCGCTGCTCGAGCCGGTTCGGGTTCCACGGAAGCTCGTAGTTGGCCATGATGTGGCAGCTGTGCTGGAGGTCGATCCCCTCACTCGCGGCATCGGTCGCGAACAGGAGTCGCGACTGGCCGTGGTTGAACTCGTCTTCGATCCGTGCCCGCTCTTCCTTGTCCACGTCGCCGTGAATCACGAGAATCTCGTCCGCCCACGGCTCGTCCTGCACGTACTCGAGGAGGTAGTCGAGTGTATCCCGGTACTCCGTGAACAACAGGAGTTTCTCGTCCGGTTGTTCCTCGAGGAGTTGGGAGATGAACCGTCTGACCTTCTGGGCTTTAGAGTCGACCGGCAAATCCTCGGCCAGCGAGACGAGGTCACGGAGTGTATCGATCTCCTCTTGGAGCTGTTCGTCGGTACTGGTGACGGTCAGGCCGGCGATCTCGTCTTCCGCGTGTTGCTTGTCGTCTTCGTCCAAATCCTCGCCGTCGAGATAGGCCCGTGCTTCCTCGGAGAGCCCGTCCGTTTCCGCCTCCTCGCCGAGGAGGTCGTCCAGCCGTCGACGGAGCGTCGCGTGAATCGCGCCCACGCTGCTCACCAGCCGTTTCTGCATGAGCGCCATCGCGAACCCGACCGCGGGTTCGTTCAGCTTTTCCGAGCGGTTGTAGACGTTTTTGACATAGTCGGTGACTGCGCGGTAGAACTGCCGCTCGTCGTGCGTCATCGAGACCGATACCGAGTTGACCTCCCGGTCTGGGAAGACGCGTTCACCATCCTCGTCGTAGATGTCGGTCTTCCCACGACGGATCATAACGCGGTCGACTGTCTCCTGTGAGAGTTCTCGGTTCTCGGCGACGAGGAACGGGTCGATGTACTCGACAAGCGAGCGGAACGCCTCACCTTTGCCGTCGTGGGGCGTCGCGCTGAGCAGCAGCAGCGAGTCGGAGTTCCCCGTGACGGTATCGACCATGTTTGCCGTCTTGCTTGGCGACTCACCCCGCTTTGCGGTCTTGTGTGCCTCGTCGACCACGACGACGTCCCAGAACGCGTCCCGAAGTGCGGGCCGGAACTCGTCTTGCCGCAGGAACGCCATGCTGGTGACGAGCTGTTGCTGGTCTTGGTTCCAGATGTTGGCCTCCTCGCCGAGCCGTCGGCGCTCACCTTCGACCCACGCCCGGTCTGCAACGGTGAGATCGACGTCGAAGAAGCGATCCATATCTCGAATCCACTTCTTCTGCAGGTGCGCGGGAACAACGAACAGGACGCGGTCGGCGCGATTCCGAGCAGCGAGTTCCTTGAGGATGAGCCCGGCCTCTATCGTTTTCCCGAGCCCGACGTCGTCGCCGATGAGCGCACGCTGCCGAAGCTTCTGCATCACCCAGTTCACGGCATCGAGCTGGTAGGGCTCCAGTCGAACGAGTGAGTTCGAGATGCTCAAGAGCTGCCCCTGCTCGTGGGCGAGTTTGAGTTTCGTCGCTTGCGTGTGGAGGTCGAACCACTGTGCCGAGACTGCATCGTGATCAGGATGAAGATCATCGATTCGCTGATTGGACAGCTCCTCGATCCCGGATCGATGCGGTTGAATCTCGACATCGTCGAGACAGACAGTTTTAGCGCCCTCGCCGTCAATGAATGCTCTTAGATACTCGATCTCTCCGACCGTTTGGGTTTTGATGACTTCGGCCGGCGCTCCGTTGAGAATCACCCGCTGCCCCGGAGAGAATTGAGTAGAGTCTGTCATCGAGAGACTCCTCGATTATCCTGTGATATGGTCTCTTGAGTGACATTCTCTACAAGAGTTTCTCTTTGCATAGATGTGAGAATAGTACATTCAACGCAGTGTTCCAATCTCATGGCCCCGGCGAATAAGACGCGTTGAGTGCCGCCTGATCCATATGTTGATTCACCTCGTCAATCGACAATCCGTGATTGATGTCGTGGTCTATGTATCTGAGTATAATCCTCGCAAAAACAACACGAGCTTCTTCAGCAAGAGATGAGGCGTTATAATTCTCGAGTTCACTGTTATTGACTTCATCAATTGCATCCTCGAGTGATCTATCTTGATGTACGATCTCTCCTCGAATCGCATAGAGGCCTGAAAGGAACTCTCGCGTTTTCTCACGGTTCCACGCCAATTGGTTTGAACCATCAAGGAGGAAACTCCCACGTAGCCCCAGCCGGAATGTGTAGGAAGACCCTTGAGTACCTCTTAGAAGAGTGCCCTCTAACGCGATCAAGCAATCGAGAATCGCATCTTCGTTCCTCCTCTTGTGGAACATCTCTTCAAACCTTACAAGGGGCTTGTCGTAATGGGTGTCTTGATCTGTAAAGTACGACGCATACTTGTCCCAAAATGTCTTGAAACCGTTTTGACCATTCTCAAGTACGAGTTCACCGTGACCCGCGTCACGCTCAACATACAATTCATCAACGATGTCCTCGGAAATGTCGCGGTATGACATCCAACTCGGAGACAGTATATACCCAGTTCCGAATCCGGGATCGCACCGTGGCTTGTAATGGTGGAAGGTTCTTTCGACTGTATCTACTAACTCTCTCACGAGATGGTCATGGATCATATATGAGAGGTTATCCACCGTTAACACAGAGACGGATTCAGCACGAAGTTCATCGGGATCTTCACCCCGATTCTCCAGAATGTACTCTCGGATATTCTGCCGTCTCCTTTCAATAGTTACTCGCAATACTTTCGAGTAAGAGTAGTCTTGAACGACTTCCGGAGTTTGAACGTTGTTTGATGCGTCGAAGGGTGCGTCAAATGTCGCTATCCCGTTCCATTCCGTATCAGAAATGTCTGTTACTGCTATGTCCGAGATGTGGTACGGGCCATCGAATTGACTATCGAACCGAAAACTTGTCCCTAGGGAGATGTCCGACCCTGCTCGAACACCTTTTAGCGGAACGAGTATCTCATACTCCACCCTATCGGCATAATCTGGTTCAAACTGGTTGTCATAAGCAGCCTCGAAAGCTGCATCAGTGAACTCAAAGCTGCCGGCATAATCCATAACGAGTCCTGTGAAATCTCTCAGACTATCCTCAATCCTTCCCGATAACTCGGCGTTGACAACATGTGCATCACCTTCGCCATCAATATCAACTTCTGGAACCATCTCAAAGTCAAGCTCATCAGCAATATATTGGGAGACAGAATCAAATTCGGAAGAATAGTGCTCTCCCGGATTTCGTCTTAGTGCAAGTGAAGGACGATCTACTTCCTTGGGTTCTCTGAATCTCAATCCAGACCCAGTCAGCGGATAGACTGTGTCAGAGGGTACTTCGTCTTCACCTTGTTCTATTGAGGAGATGTAGCTCCTACAAGCGGATTTGACGTCGTCGTGAACTTCGGATTTGAGGGTCATGAACTGAATTCACCCCTGCGTAACGCTGATGAAGTTAAGCACGAACTCCTGTGGGAGAAGTCCGCCGTGGTAGAATCGCGCGTCACCGAGCCCCTGCTTTCTGAACCGCTTGAGTGGGCTCGCAAGGACGCTGACGTTGGCGTCGAGGTACCCCAGTCGAGAGCTGGAGTCGAGTAGCACGCCGGGCGAATCCTCGTCCACATCCTCCCCGGCGATCCATCGGCGCCCGGAGTCGGACGCTTCCGCCGGGCGCGAGATCTTCTCCGGCGAGGCGTTGTCCGGGAGCAGGACGAACCCGTGGTCGGTCAGCACGTAGGCCTGATCCCACTCGCCCTGTTTGAGTTTCGTGCCGATGAACTCCGCGAGCGAGTCGACGCGTCGGGCCAGCATCGCCTCGAGGTCGCTGAGTTCCTTCTCGCCGATGTCGTCGATGTCGTTCTTGAAGTAGGCAACACGCGTCGACTGCCAGCCGTCGTCCTCCTCCTCGCGAGTGACCGTCCAGCCGTCGCTGCCCAACAGGGACTCGCGGCGGTTGGTCGTCACCCGACGGTTGTTTCGCAGCGGCTGTAACTCGCCATCGACCAGCGAGACGTCGAACATCTGGATTTCTCCCGGTGTGAGTGCAGCCTTCCCGAACTCGGTCTCCGAGGGAAGCGTTCCGAGCCAGACGTCTTCGTCGATGGCGAACTCGGGAGCATCGGACGGGAGCGTCGCCACGTAGTCACGCAACTCGTCCGCGAGGCGACGAGCGAGGTCAAGCCGAAGGGCGTCGATGACGAACAGCGCAATAGTCTGGCCGCTTTCGAGGCCGTCTGATTCCTTCGTGAAGAACTGGTAGGAGTGATCCTCGTCGACGAACGGAGCACCAGCTTCGACGGTATCGGTGACGAGGTCGCCGAGGTCTTCGAGGTACTCGACGTATTCCGACTGGAGCTGCGTCCGGAGGCCGTCGAGCGCAGCGGTCGCGGGATGGTCGTCGGGAAGGTCGGTCTCGGGCTCTCCCGCGACGACGAGGTTGAGCACCGCGTTGTCGATCTGCCATGTGCCGTCGTCCCGATCGGCGTACAGCGAGACGACGTCGTCGGTGGCGTTCTCGTCCCACGTTTCGAGCTGGTGCGCGAGGCGGGCGATCTCCGCCGCCTGTTCCCACGTCCGCGTCCACGGGCTGTCCGGGCCGTAGGCTCCGCGGTAGGTGCCGCGGAAGTCCTCGCTCCCGAGGAGAGCGTCGTGCCGCTCCTCAGCGCGCTCGAGACACATCTCGTAGTCGCCAGCATCGAACGACGCGTGCCACCCCTCCCAGAGGCGACGTTCGAGCGCGGCGTCGACGATACAGTCCGCGAGTTCCCACGGGTCGTCGACGTCCGCGACGACGTCGGGCCAGATCGCCTCGCCGAGATAGCGGTCGGCGAGGAGGCTGGCCGAGGTAGTGTTGTTTAGAAGCGACTTGAGCTCGGGGAGGTCGTGATCGCCGGCCGTCTCGGCGCGGAACTCCCTCGGGAAGCGTTCGGCGTCGGCGCCGGCGTGGATCAGCCACTCGGCGACGGCCCATCGACGCGTCGCCGCGACGATTCCCACCGGTTCGTCCTCGCTGGCGACGGCGTCGACGCCCTCGCTGGTCAGCAAGTCCTGCATCTGCTCGATGGTGTCGGGACTGTCGTCGATGTCTCCCCAGCCGTTCTCCAGCACGAACGCGACCGGATCGGTGTAGCCGCCGGTGACGATCTGCGTGCGGAGTTGCTCGAGCGTCGGGAGCTGGCCGCCGGTAAGCTGGTCGTGGAGGATCCGCGCGATCTCGCGGCGCTTTGTGGGGTCGTCAGCCTGCGTTGCGGTTTTGAGCTCCCACGCATCGAGTTGCCCGCGCTCGAACGCGTGGACGGTGAGGTCTTCAATGCTCATCTCCACCTCGCCGCCCGTGTGCTCGACGTCGCGGAACCAGTCGTAGTCACCCTCGGCGTCTTTGGGCTCCTTGACGTGTGGGACGTACCAGACCTGTTCGCCGTCGACTGGATCCGCACGGAGTTCCAGCGGCGTCTCCTCGGCGACCTTTAGGTGAACGCCGAGTTCGTTACAGGCCTGCTCAATGATGTCCTCAAGGTAGTTCCCGTCGTCCCACCAGAGAACGATCGGGTCGGACGACTCGGCTCGGTCGAACTCGCTTCGGATGGTGTCTTTCGCAGCGTCGGGGAGGGTCTGTTTAGCTTGCATAGTCAGTTGGTAAGGAGACCGTCGAGATACTCTTCTACCGGTGCGTTGGTGTAGTCAAGGTAGGCTGCTATCGAGATAGCGGAAATAACAACGAGCAACGTCGCCCCCATAGCGTAGGCATTCATGCGTGACTCTGGAACGTCCGAATTGAAAAATTGCATTGTAATGATGAGTGTAACCCACCCGATGCCAGCTACGATTAGCCAGTAACCAGTCAGCTTCTCCGCAAACCGCTCGGGGAAACCATACAACACGACTGGAATGCCGATGAAGAACATCGGGCCAAGAAATCCCCACATCACGACGGAGTTCCAACTCAGTACGCCGAGGTAACCGAAAAAGTACGAGATAGGGTAGGTGATCGGGAATAGCGATGCTCCGAAGAGCATCGAAAGAATCGCTTTCCCGATCGGAAATTCGACTTCGTTGCTCATCGTTCCCACTTACAGCACCTTGTTCTCGACGACCTCCGGGACGATGTCCTTCTCCGCGAGCGGCGTGATGTTGATCGCGACGCCATGCTTATGGACAGGCTGGTAGCCGGTAGTCGTCACCTCTGAGAGCGCACGCTCTTCCCAGTCGTTGGAGATGTCTGCAGCCACCTCGTCGCAACCGTCAGAGATCTCTTCGGCCAGTTGCGTGTACTCGTCAACGTCGGCTGCAAGTTCCGAGAGAAGCCGCTGACGTTCAGAGACACCGGTATCCCCAATTTGGGCCTGCCCAGCGTCCTCGAACTGGTCAAAGTAGTACGTCATGAACAGAATCCCGTTGCTCGCGTAGTGGGAGGAGCCGACGAGATCGTCGTAGTACTCAAAGAGGTCGTATAGATGTGCTTCGACGGGTTCGGAACCATCCTCGGCGTAGGCCTCGAAGGCAGCCTGCAGGTCGTTGAGGGCGTCGATCCACTCGTCCTTGTTCTCCTGTACAGTCTCGTAGAACGAGGGGCTGAACAGGTCTTCCATATCTACGTCCTCCAGATCGGCGAGCGTTTCGAGGGTGTCAAGCCGTGACGCTGTCCGCTCCCGGAACTCCCCGACGCGTTCGGCTGCCTCGGCGGCGCGCTCCTGATTCTCTTCGGGCCACTCGCGAGGGTTGGATTCGGCAAGTTCGCCCAGCTGTTCTTCAAACACGCTGAGCTGTTCGAGGCCGCTCTCGCACCGTTCGTACTCCTCGGCGGCGTCGGCGCGCTCGGAGGCCGAGAGCGATTCGTCGTTACGGCGACTGTTTGCCGCCGCCCTTCGTTCGCGGAGGTGCGTCCGTCGCGGCTCGAGGTACTGGTTCTGTAGGCGGTCGAAGATACTCGCGTCTAACTGGTGGTAGTCGACAAGGCAACCGAAGCCCTCGCCCTCTGGGTCGGAGACGAGTCTTTCGGTCGAGAAGCGCCAGAGGATCGGCGTCCGATCGAACTTCGAGACGTGGTACTCGAACAGATCTTCTTCGAGCCACGCGCGGAGGTTCGGATATGCCTCATCGCTCGCGCTCCGGTTTCCAAGCACCTCGTCGACCTCTGCGAGGCGGTCAGTTGCGTGTTCGCCCCAGACGCGTTCGAACTGTTCTTGGATATGTGTAAGGATCCCATCCTTTCCGTTGATGTCGGGAATAGGGATGATGCCGTCATCCGTATCGTTGATGGAACGAAGCGTAAAGTGAAGAAGGAGGTCTTTCACCTGTTCAGGGAAGTCATCAGACGGCTCCGTGATGGCCTCGGGATCGTAATCTTCCTGCTCGCGAGGATCGTCATTAGTTCGAAGGGCGATTTCTTGGAAGATTACCTTGCGTTGGTCGTCACTAATATCGAAGCAGTCGAAAACAACCTCATCCATCTCGTTCGCGTAGGATTGAAGATTCGCGTCTATTTGCTCCAGACGACGTGCCGCCTCTGTACCCAACTCTTCAAGTGAATCCGATGGCGCAGCGGCCTCTGTTATGTTGACATTTTCGAGTTCCTCACGAAGCTCTCGATGAGGATGGTCGTACTGTGGAAGCGAATCGCTACTATTCAGACCAGACAACAGGACAGGAGTGTCGTAATGCGGAGATGTGAAATCATGCTGACGTTCTGCTATTATATGACCAATCACTCTCTTCGCAGATCCTTCCAGTTCCTCCCTTGCTTCGAGGTTTTCATTCCACGGAACCTTCGATACATTACCGACCTCCCAATGCCGCTCCGGTGTCTGACACAGCATTAGATAAGTCATCAAGTGACTATTTGCATAGGATAGTGCCTTCCATGTGTCACTTTTAGGCACAAACACGTTACCAGCGTGGCCAAATACTGAGGACGGATGGAGGTATCCGAACCGCCTCCCGCTGGATTTCATGTACGTGTACGTGAGTGCTTCTTCAAAGTAGAATGATCTATTCCGAGGATAAGACCCAGAATATCGCTCGATTTCTGCACCATTGTCTCCCCATCCAAGACATCGGTCAACATTCGGGAGGAACCATGCATCTTCACCACCCTTAGCAAACGGAACCCAGTAGTCTGAGCTAGTCTCCCAAAAACGACGTGTAAATCTATCATCGTTACCGGTCTGAAGCCCAACCTTGACATTTCCCACACTCTGCCGTTCTACTCTCGCATTCTCTGCATCGAATACAGTATCCGACTCATAGATTTCACGGAGTCCTACTGGAACCCAATACGAAAGGGGGCTTTCGGGTATCAGTTCAAACTCGGATAGCTTTCGGCGGTATTCTCGAGGAACAGATTCTGCCGATAAATCGCTAAATGCTGCTCGGAGATACCCGTTCTCCTTGTCTTCAGCATCTAAGTCATGTAGTCGGTAGAATACACCCTTTGCATCATCTGGTATTTCGCTTCCGCTCCGGATGACACTACCTGCTGTTCTGACTGTAGCCTTGTCAAGAACATCGTTCCCGTATTCCGCCAGAAAGTCAAACGCACCGATCTCGCCAATTAGGTCTTCCCGGAAATTAGTGAAACTGCTTTTATACATGAACGACCTCTGAACAATCATCCCAATACGGCCAAATTCCTTTGAGAGATTGTTGCATACTTCGAAAAAGTTGACGTAGTATTCTGCCGTGTACGTGTAATGTTCCTCCACGTAATTGCGGACTTGTTTAGGCATCCGCCCGCTTGCGCCATAGGGCGGGTTCATTAGCGCCACATCGTACTCCTGCGTTAATACCACCAGCAAATTCAGGAAGCTCTTGAGGTTCTGTTCGCCGAACGAATCTGACGAACGCTCGTCGACTGCCTCACGGAGTGCCTTTAGGAATGAGTTCAGTGACTGGTGCGTCCCGTCGCCCCAGTCCGAGAGACCTGTCTGCCCGCTCTCGAACACATCCTCCAGTGTCCCACCCACGTCGAGCAGACTCCCAAGGGCTTCTGTGTGCTGGAATGTGTCGATGATCTCTCCCAGCGCCTCGCGCAGGTCAGTCCCTTCGCCGGTGATCTCGTCCAGCACTTCTGCACCTTCCTCGACTTCTGCCACGCGGGCATCCGCACATACGATGTCGACGTTGGGCATCTCGAACTGGCCGTCTTCCTCCTCGGCACGCGTCCGGGCCTTCAGATACAGATTGAACGCCGAGAGCTGACACGAACGCAGGTCGATGTCGACGCCATAGAGGTTGTGCTCCAGCACCTTCGCCGGTATCTCGGCGCGGTCGAGATCGGTCTCGGCCCACCAGATGCGCTCCAGCACGTCGAACGCGTACAAGAGGAAATGGCCGCTCCCGCAAGCGGGGTCGATGACCCTCAGCTCCGAGGGGTGGTCGAACTCAGGCGCGTCACCAGCCTCCTCATCCGGAATCAGGTACGTACAGAGTTCGGGAACGGACGGGCTGTCCTCCGGCGTGACTAAGCGTTCCTTGCGCTCTTCGGGGCTGAGCGCCTCCAACTCCGGTACCGCCGACTCCTGTCCTGTGGCTTCGAGATAGAGCTTGCCCAGAGAATTGTCGGTGAGCATCCGGACGACCCAGTGCGGCGTATAGAACTGGTTCGCCGGCCCCACGTCCTCCGGTTCGAGTTTGTTCTTCGCATCGAGCGCCTCGACAACGGGACGGTTGTAGTACTCGTACACCCAACCCAGAACGTCGTCGGCCCGCCAGACCTCGTCAGCAACCTGATCGAGCATCCCACAGAGGTCTTCGAATGTGTCGTCGTCAGGGTCGATTAGACTGTAGGCGGTCGAGCGGTCGAAGAGAATCTCGATCTCCTCAGCGAGGTCGTCACATGCGTTCCGATAGGCCTCGAGGACGGCCTCCTCCTCGAGCATGAACTCCTCCGTAACCAGCCGGTCGGCAGCCGGCGTGAGGCCGTCGTCGCGGAAGGCCGTGACCTCGTCGTCGATGAAGTCCCGAACCTCCATACAGCGGAGCGCTGCCAGCCGATTGACGATCGTGTAGCCGACGCCCGTGATGTACTGTTCGTGGGCTTCGTCCCAGTCGTGGCCATCAGCGGCTTCGAGTTCGATAGCCTCGACAAGGTCTTCCTGCTCTTCGCTCAGGGACGCGTCGTCGTCCGGTTTCTCGTCGAGGTCGTACTCGTCCTCAAGCTGGTAGCGAACGTTCGCCTCGACGCGGTCGCGCATCTCGGTGACGACATCCTCGAGATGCTCGCGCTCTTCCTTGTCGAGCTGGGCCTTGCGGGGTTGGGTAGATTGTCCGTCCATGCGAAACTCAGTGATGTTACAAGCAGAGTCATCAAGATGTCTTGAAGATTGTCCATATACTCTCGGACGGCGGCCGGGTCAGTATCCGTGATATTGTCCTAAGAGTGGATACAAAACTGACTTTGACCTCCGAATAGAACATAGGGAACCTAATGGGGCGTATTCCGAGTTGGGCGAAGATCGTCCTGTTCTTGAGCTCCTATAGCCCGCTCTTCGCTATCGTCGCCCTCCGCGCCCACGATTCGACCCACTCTGTTTTCGGGTACCAACTGGAGCCCGTCGGTATCGGGCCTGTTGAGTTATCCTATCTTTCGCTCAGTTTCTCGGTTCTCACCGTGATTAGCGTCGTCTTCTTGGCTCTGATGATACGGATGAATCGCACGAGACAGGGCCAGTTGAGCGAAATCGAGCACTACCGAAATCGGTCAGATATGTTCACAGAGTACCTCTTGGTCTATATCTTCCCGTTCATCGTGTTCGAGTTCTCGAATATATACGATGTAGCGGCGTTTCTCGTGCTATTTCTCACGGTCGCTGCAATCGTGATCCGCTCTAACCGCTTGTTCGTCAATCCGGTTCTGATCGGCTTCCGCTACCGCGTCTACGAAATCGAAACTGAGCACGACAGACGAATCCTCCTCACCAAGCAGGAACTCGATGGGAATGATATGACACTCAATACAGCAAGAATAAGTAGTGATGTCTATATCACCACAAGATAATGAGTTCAGCGAGCCGGGGTGACGCTCGAGACCACTTCGACGAACTGGTCGCATTCCTCCAGCGGATCGAGGACATCGATACCAGCGAACTTGGGATCGACCTACTGCTGGCTCGTCTGGACGAGGAGAGCACCGAAGACTATGACTACACTTTTGATCGCATCCCGTTAGGACAACAACTCCCAGAAGATTTGGAAGGTCTGGTGCGTGAGAAGGCTGAACACAAGCAATCCGCACTCGAGAGTGACAATATTCGATTCTCGGATTACGGCATCGAAAACCGAGATCGCGACCAGACCTTCGTTCAGTACGAACCCACGGAGAACATCCCCCAATTCGAAAACTTCGAACGTCTGCTGGAGGGGGAGCGGTTCAGTCACACTACATATACGGAGCCGCCGAAACCCGAATTCCAAGCAATCCGTATTCGGGATGCCGACAACCGTCAGATGGCGATTGCCTTTCTGAACTACAGTCGGCGCCAGATTATGGGTCGAACGTCTCGAGCGCGTATGCGGGTTGGGAGTGAGAAACATACCAAAGTAGGTGATTCGCTGATCTCGATCCCCGACCGAGTCGATTCGATCTACTACGATGGTATGATGTACATCTTCGACCAGTCCCGGTTCGAGAAGGTATTTGATTATCTCGCAGAATATGAGCGGTGCGCAGACGACGTCTTAGACCGGATCGAGGAGACGGATATTCCGTTCCACGACTTTGATATGTTCAAGGAGGCGGTTTACGGGAACAACCGTGTGCTGAGACTGATGTACAAGGTACACGAACGCGGCGTGTACGAGGATATGGATTTAGACGACGCAACGTATATCCGCGATAACTTCGATACCGACGTGAAGTTCGAGGAGAACGGTGACGGAGAGATGTCCATCAAGATGGATGACAAGCGAGATGTTTGGGCTGTTCTCCGCTTCTTCAACGACGATCACCTCGACTCGCCACTTACGAATGAGCAGTATATCTCGCTCTCAAAGCAAGATGCTGGATAAGCTCACCCAGTAGTCTCGCCGAGTATCTCCCGAGCCTGTGATTCAAGCGCGTCGAAATTGATCTCCTGATCCGGCTTACAGGTAATTCTCACTCCGCTTCGACCACTTCCTCGCATATCCTCCTTAACCGCAACCGATTCAGCATCGATTCCGAGTACGTCCGCAATCTCCGCAGCGTCCAGCGAAGCCGTATTGACGTCGTACAGGTCGATGTGGAACAGCGTACGCTTCGTCCGGATCGCGATGCGACGTTTTCGTCCCTTGTTGAACGCGACGTAGTGCTTCTGCCCCCACTCCGGCCCATTGAGGAACTCTAGTTCCTGCAGCGCGGCTGTAACGTCTTCCAGCAGATCGGCTGTTTCCTCGTTTGAACGCTCGTTGAGGTGCCAACTCTGTCCGTCCTCTTTCCACGGCTCGTCAGAGGTGTCGGGACTTACGTCCGTCACGGTGTGTTCTGGTGTCGGGATCGTCTGCTCTGCGTCAAGATACAGCCGGTCGCCGTCCTTGAGGAGCTGGAACTCGATGACGGAGATGTCGATCGATCTGTCGCTGAGCCACCGGAGCACGATGTCCAGCCGCTCGCGGACGGATTCACCGACGAAGACGATTCGCTGATCCTGATTGAGCGTGTAGTCTTCGTTGCAGAACTCGTCGAGTACCTCGGTAAACGTGGTTTCCTCTTCATAGAGCGTCCGACCCCACGACGTGGACTTGAATTTCTCGAACTGGTCGCGGAGTTTGGAGTAATCCCAGTGCGAGGTATAGGCGGCGTACTTGAGTCCCTGAAAATCGACCTTCGGCTTCAGCGCGCCCCGTTTGAGTTCGATGGCGACCACGTTAGCGTCTCGGTCGATGGCGAGAAGGTCGATACCATCGCCGATCTGCTTGACGGAGACCTCCCGTCCGACCAGTCGAAAGTCCTCTCCAAGGATGCTCTCGGGACTATTGATGATCCACTCTCGGAGGTCATCCTCACGAAATCCCTCTTCCTTCAGGGAGACCGTTTCTAACGTGGAAACGTCTTCCTTGTCCCCGACTCTAAGCATGATGTCGAGATAGAATCACAGACGCATGATAATCCTTTGGAGCCACCAGTAGACAATGTGAGAGAATTTGGACGGGCACGTCGGTTCGACCGTGATTACGGCCCTGTGTTGCGTAATTACGAATTGAATATAAATGAATTCAGTGTTTTGCAACACCAGACCGTCAGTCGAGCGACTCGATCACCATCACAGAGCCATCCGGTAGTTCATCCATAGTCTCCCGAATCCGCCGCAGCTGCTCGTCAACACCGTCGAGCAACTGCTCGGCGTCTTCGATCAATTCACCCACGCGTTCCTCACTCGGCGGGCTGGTTCCCTCGACTGCATCGACGACCTCTTGCGTGAGATCGTGGTCGGGATACTCGGACTGCAGTTCGTTGGCGAGTTCTTCGAGTCGTTCGTCGACTTCGAAGGGATTCTCTGCCTCGTCAAGGAGCTGTTCCACCTCGTCGACGCTCGCCGGCTGTGACCGACTGAGCATCTCGTTCACATCGGTCGTAACTGGATGGTTCGGGTGTTCTTCCTCCAGTCGTTCCGATGCCTCCCGGAGCTGCGACCAGAGCGAGGCCCCGCTACCGGATGCTTCGAGGAGTCGCCGTGCCCGTTCGTACCGCTTGGCTTGCTGAACGACCGTCGGGTCGACGAGGTCTTCCTCCGAGAACGAATCACCGTTCCATGCCGTCTCGAAGAGCTCGTAGAGATCGTCGATGGTTACACCGTCGAATTCGACGGCGACGCGGTCGGCAGTTTCCTTGCTACTCCCATCGTGAACGTAGAGCCACGTCGCGAGACTGGAGACCACGCTCTCGGGATCCTCGTCCGATGGCGACTCTCCCGTGATGCGTTCGTACTCTTCGCGGACGACGGTTCGTCTGTGAGCGTCGGCTTCGTCAATCGTTGCTCGGAGCCGGTCGGCATCAGGCACTTCGTCCCCGCCGACGATCGCTTGCATCTCCCCGGTGACGTCCGCACCGGGGTAGAGCCGTTGCATCTCCGTCGTTCGCTGGCTGAACTCCTTCCAGAGGTTGTTGCCATCCTCGGCCAACCGGAAGAGATCTCTTGCCCGAGCGAATCGCTCGGACTGCCGTTCAATCTCGTCGGACGCAAAGTCGTCTGTTTCGAGAGCCTCGGCCCCAAGTGCGGGCTGGAGAGCCGTTTTGAGTTCGCCCAACGAAGCGCCTTCGCCGAACTCTCTGCTGACGCCTCGTAAGACGCGTTTCACCAGCACGCTGTTCTCGTCTACCCATTCAGCCAACTCAGAGAGCCACGCGTCGGGGTCGGTTCCTTCTGTCTCCTTACCGATCAGCGTCTCGACGGTCTCTCGAATCTGCTCTGGATCGGTATCTCCGATAGATTCGAAGCGAATCTGTACGTCGGTCAGGTTCGTCTTGTTTCTGACCGCTCGTCCGATCTCGTCCGGTTCGGTAATGTACTCGTCGTCGCGGCGCAGCGCGATTTTGTTGGCCGTTGCAAGCGTGATCAGCAGGGCCGAGATCGACTCCTGCGGTGTCCCACGATACGTGCCTCCGCGCTGGACAGTCTGGGTAAGCAAGTCCTCGGCACGAAGCGACTGGGTGTCCCCGTACTCGTCGAGGAACTTCTGACACCAGCCGTCGGCGAGTTCCGCGCGGTCGGTATCCACACCGAGTGTGACTGCGTCCTCGCTCGAAAGCGGCCAATCGTCGACGCCGCGGAAGAACTGCGCCATCTGCTTGGCGTCCTCGACTTCCGTGATTCCGTTGGTTAGGGCGAAGCGCGTCCCACTGAACACGGACTGGACTTGCGTTTCCACTACCTGCTCGAACACGTCCCCGTATCGTCCTCTCGTCCCACCCGTTCGGACGTAAACGTCCGCTTCCTCGAGTTGCTCGCGAATCGCCGATTCGAGTGACCGCTGTTCGTCACGGTGGTCGGACTCCAAGTCCGGATACGTTTCCGTCTCCTCTGACAGCACCTCCTGCATGCCCATCACGTCCCGCAGGCGGTCGATCGTCGATCCCTGTAGATCGACGGCGACGAGGACGTGCTCGCCCCCGTCCCGGCCTTCGTTCGTCGACTGCCATGCATCAACCTGATCGCTAATCTCCTCGTCGCGGCCCGCGACCAACCGCACACGCACTGCGTCAAACTCCGGCGTCGGTGCTTGCTCGATAGGGTCGAGAACAGAGTAGCCGAACCGGAGTGGGACTTTGCGCTCCCCCTCGAGATCCACCTCGTGTCGACTGCCCTCAGAGAGCAGAAGGTTGCTTCCCTCCCGAAGGGAGTTCTCCAACTTGGCCGAAAGCCGATGCGACGGGATCTGTTGTGCGCGGGTCTTCGCCCGCGTCAGAATGTCCTCCTGTTCCTCGGAGACCAGCAGGTACTCCTCGTCACCGCGGTCGTTCGTCTCCGTTAGCACCTTCCGATCCTCGAGGAGGTCGGAGAGCGCCGATTCGACATCGCTTCGGACGGAGTCGAACGACTCGTCAGTCGACTTGACCATCAGCCGGGCGAGGTTCGCCGGCGTCGACGGCACTTCGGAACGCACCTGATTCAGCAGGTACAGCGCCTTCGCAACGCGAACCGAGAACGCATCTTCGTCGCCGCCAGCCGAGGGGACGAGCTTGTTCTCGACCATCTCCTGCACCCAGAGCGGAATGTAGGTCGTCTCTTCGACCAGCAGGTCGTACAACTCGTCCCACGTGACGAGCGCTCCAACCTGCTTGTCTCCCCACTCGAACCGCGTGAACAGCGAGCGGACGAGGATGAGCAACGCCCGACCCTGCACGTACTCCTCTTCGGTCACGCGTCCACGTGGCATCAGTTGCTGAATCACCGTCCGGAGCAACCCGAGATCGTACTCGCGGAACGGGTACGACTCGACTGCGTCCGGGTCGGCGCCGGCAATATCGGAGTATGCGTCGAGCGTCAGGTCGGGCATCTCCCGGAGAGCGGACTCGACGGCCTGTCCACCCTCGGCGTCCTTCTGCAGCCACCGCTTCCGAACGATTATCTCGGTGTCGGCACCCTCCAGTGGTTCTTGAGCCCCGTACCACGGTTGCTCCGTGACTTCGGTATCGTCGAACTCGCCGTGGATACGCTCGATCGAATACTGTCCAGTCCCGATAACTGGCGGGTTGGGCCCGACACCCAACTCCGTCAGCGCTTCCATCGTCTCTTGGAACTCTCTGTAGCGATGGCGGCCATCGCCGATGAACAGCGCCACCTCGTCGAGCCCGATCAGCAACTCCGTCTCGGTCTCTTGTGTGCTCAGCGACTCTTGGGCCTCTTCGATGCGCTCGACGAGTTCGTCGGGGTCGAACTCGTCGGGATCGACTTCCTCGATGGCGTCGTCGATCGACTGCTTGACCTCCTCCCGAGACGCGAACGGTGAGTCATCGAGTGTCGGAACAGCGTCGTAGAGCCAGCTCCGTAGCGACGCCCGCTCGTCGTACACGTCCTCGAACGTCTGTCCGTCGTGCTCGACTTCCTGTAGTCGCTCCCAGCAGTCACCGTGGTTCATGTCGAGCTGCCATGCCCACTCGAGCAGCCAATTCGGGTCGGTGGGGTACCCGAGTTCGCGACCGATTGCCTCGTAAATGAGGTAGGGGAGTGGCGGTTCCTGTGACGCGTCCCGGTTGAGGAGGTTCAGGAAGACAGGTTTCAGCCGATCGACGTGAGAGTTGGCGACGCTCTGCCGGAACGACTGGAAGCCCGGCCATCTGTTCGCCAGCTCTTCGCCGAGGTCGGAGAACTCCGATTCGGTGTCGGCAGCGAACCCAATAAGTTTCAGGAGGTGCGTCTTCCCCGACCCGAACGTCGCGGAGATGTAGAGGAAGCGCGGTTCCTCGTGTGGATACTTGTCGACGAGGTTCCCGAGCGTGGTGAGCACGTCGCGAGCGCTGTCGGTCTCGTAGAACTCGCGGACGTCGTTTTCGGCCTGCGCTCTGGCGTTGACCTTCTGGACTTCCTCGAGTTCGCGAGCCGGTGACTGCTGGAAGATGTCGTGAATGTGTATGTCGCTCATTGGAGATGCACCCCCTTAACTCGGCCTTCGATCTGGTGGGCCGGGTAGTAGTTGCGTGATTCCTCGCCGAAGAAGTTCAGATTGCCACCATAGATGTCTCCGGGGAACGGTATGCCGATCGTAGACTGGACGTTGCGGCGGTCGAGTTCGTCGAGGAGTTCCGACGCACGCGTGAACGGGTAGAGGCTCCCGAGGTGCGTGAGGAGAACGACGTGTCGCTGCTGGGCTGGTGCATCGATTTTCTCGACCATAACCGCGACGAGTTCCTCCGCTAATCGGTCTTGCATCGTCTCAGTGATCGTCGCGGGTTGGCTGTTCTCGCCGAGGTCAACCGCGAGTTCGAAGACATCGGTTTCGACGAACAGCTCGTCCAGTCGGAGGACTTGGACGGTTCCGTCATCCGGGAACTCCTCGGTACGATGCGGGTTCGTCGCCCAATCGGTGAGCCGTTCGGCAACCCGGTGCTCGTACTTCGGTTGGACGGGGACGATTACGAACGGATTTCGGATGCCGCGTCGTCCGTCGGCGAACTGTGCGAGTCGCTCCGTGAAGTCGTGGAAAGGACGGTTAGTCGTCATCGGATGATCACCCCCGTCTCAGTCCGCTCGATACTGAGGTCATGGCGTTCGACGAGCCGTTCCAGTTCCGAGTCCAGCGATTCGCGATCCGACGGGAGAACCCCGATCGCCGTGATGTCTGTGGGAGACTGATCCCCAACGAGTGCCTGTAACTCCTCGAACGTATCTCGTAATTCGTCGATGTCGCTACCGGCAACCACAGCGAGGGGTTCGCTGTCGAGCAGTGTGTTCGTTGCTCGAATGAAGTCATCAGCCTCGGTGTTGGTCGTTCCGCCGGTCACCGTCGATACCGCGTCCGAGACGTCCTCGTACCACGATGCGGCGCGACGGAGTGGTGTGATGTATTCGCTCTCGAAGGCCGGCCGAACGTTCGACTCAAACTCATTTGCGGGCTGGATCCACGGATGCTCCTGTAACTCGCCGACGAACGCATCGACCTCGGTTTCCGTTCGGAACGAGTCCCACGCGGTCTCGATCGCCTCGTCGAGGGCCGGCGAGGTAGTTTGAGCGTCGTTGAACCGATCCCAGCCATCGTGTGTCCACCATTCACCCTCGTAACCGCCGATGCTCTCGCGAAGCGTCTGGCTGGCCGATTCGACCTCTTCGGTCAGCCAGTCGTACGACTGCTGGGCGAGAGTCAACTGCGAGTCGATTCGTGTGAGCGCGGGGAGGCGCAAGCTCCACACTTCCTCGGCGTCGTCGTACCACTCCCGAGCGTCGTTGGTTGCTTCGACGACGTCCTCCCAGTCGGTGTCACGTGATTTGACGGCCTCTCGTCGGTCGATCGCGCTCTGCTGCTCGGCTTCGAGCGCTTCCACGAACGACTCGAGGAGGTTGCGAACGGCGCGCGTTTGGATGTCACTCTCGGCGACCAGTCTGACGTCTTCTACGAGACTACCGAGTCGACCCGCGAGCGTGTCGTTCGCGGACTGGAGCCTGACGATTCCGTCCGGGATGGTCTCCGTCGAGTCCATAAATCCTCCCTCGCGGAGGATCTTTCCTACACTGTCACCTTTCGCAATCTTCAGACGCGTCGTCGTCAGTTTGTTCAGGTCGATTACGTCGTCGAGTTCGAGGGAGTCACCTGTCTCGTCGATGGGCAGGAAGTCTCCCTTCCGGCAGAGGCCCCAAATAATCGCACACAGTGCGGGGCGAGCGTCCTCGTAGATCGGCTTCTTTTCGATGATTCCGTCAAGGATCGTCGCCATCGCGAGGTTCCCGCCGCGTTGCTTCAACTGTCGGCCGGTGAATGCACGCACGTTGTTCTGGATCGACCCCTCGTGCGTTTCGGGGTCTTCTGTCGCGACATCGATCTGCTGGGCCCACGTAGGGAGCGGGTCTTGTGCGGAAAGTCCACGGAGTTCCTGTAAGTGCTCGTCGCCGACCTGCAGCATTACGGGGTGGAAGTCGTCGGGGTAGTTGACGTCGAGATACTCCTCGACTCCCGAAACCATACCCCCGATCTGATCGCCGCGATCCTTGACGTCGAATGTCCCGCTCTTGAGCGCCTCGACGAGTTTGCTCTGGACGCGAGCTGCGCGGTCGGAGAGATCACGCTCGACGGACTGTGGGAGCGTGTGGTCTCCGACGGCATCTGTGAGCGACCACCACTCGATGAGGCTATCACGGAGATCGTCGAGTCCGTCCTGTCCGATCGTCCATTCGAGCGGGTCGTCGTCGTAGCTGATGTCTGCTGCGGCGGGAGAGATTCCTTCGACGGCGACCTCGACATCGAGGGCGTCCTCAGCGTCGACTGTCGTATCGAGTTCGATCCCGTCGATACTGAATTCGTAGCGAACGGGATACTGCTCGCCGGTGTCTGGGTACTCGGCCGATGTCGGGAGTGAGAGGTCGCGCACGATGTCCTCCCAGAGATACCCGTCTACGGCTTCGATGATGGACTGCCAGTCCGGGTTGTCGAGGTTTTCCTCGGAGGCTTCGATGATCTCGCGCTCCTCCGGATGAGTGAACGCGTACTTTGGCCCGGTTTCGTCGTGCGTCGGCCGGATGAACTTCCGAAGCCGTTGGAGCGAGTCCTCGACGCGGTTCTCCATCTGGAACTGAGTCGGGCCGTCGAGGTCACTCAACACGGCGACTGCGAGATTCCGCTCGGACATCGGGATCGTGTCCGGGATGTGCTGGAGGAGCAACACGGCCTTCGCGACATCCACGTCGATCTCCTCCAGTTCGCCTGCCTCGTGCTGTTCCTCAATCTCCTCGATGACCCCCACGTCCTGTGGCGTGATGTCATCGAGTTCCGGTTCGATGAGGTCGTAGAAGTCGACCAGCGAAATGACGTTGGTCTCCTCGCCGGCCTCTATCCACTCTTGGAGGAGTCCGTGAACGAGAGCCAGAATCGCCCGTGCGGTTCCCGAGAAGATCGACTTCGCCGGGTCGTGTGCTTCCTGCCGGAGGTTCGAGAGGATCTCGAGGAACAGCGGTGGCTGATACGGAAGGAACGGATAGAACTCGACGAGGCGCTCACGGTCGATGTTGTCGAGCGGTGGTTCGGTGTTCTGTTCGATGCCCGAGTACACGAGTAACGTCTCGGGCTCGTTGCTGGTTCGGTCGAGGACGCGTTCCGTATCCTCCTTCCCGTCCACAGTCTTTTTGAGCAACCGCTGGGTCGATATTTCGCCGACGTGTCGACTCGGAAGACCAAACCGGTGCGGAAACCGATCCTTGACGATGCTGAAGTCAGCACCACGAGCCGCGAACTGCGGCTGGACGTCCTCGATTTTGGCCTGTGCCGTCGCCACCAGTTGGATGTCGCCGTCACCGGTCTCATCGACGCTCTCCGCGAGGGTCTGCAGCTCGGTGAGGCGGTCGAAGTCCGTCCCGATGAAGAGGCTGACCTCGTCGAGCAGTAGTACGAGTTTGACTGGACGGCCGAGTTCCTCTTCGCGATCGCTCCGCAACTGTTCGAGACGCTCGACCATCGCTTGTGGGTCGAGATCCGACGGCATCAGGTCGTCTAGACCATCCACCGTGCCGGTCTCCTGCTCGAAGAGGGTGGGAAGAACGGCGTCCGCGAGAGCGTTGTACTGCTGAACGTCTTCCCAATCGTACTTCTCGGGGCTATTAACCGTACTCCGAAGTGCTGTTTGGGTGTTGGTCGTCCGGTCATCCCACGCGTCGGTCGTCCGGTACCAGTCCTCGAAGAATGCGACGTCGAGTTGCGACGAGAGCCCCCCATCGGCACCGGTGAGCCGTTCCGACGTGTGAGCACTGCGGAGGACGATCTCACTGAAGCTCAGTTTCTTCTGGCCCTGATGCTTCAGGAGGTTCACCGAGATCGGGATGACCTCGTACTCATCGTGGATCGACGACCAAGTGGACTCGAGCGTCTCCAGCTCACGACCATCGGTTAGCTGTTCCCAGACATCCTCGCGCTCTCGAAGCCACTCGCTATCCAGCAGGCCGCGAAGCACGCTGAGGAGGTGGCTCTTCCCGCTCCCATAGTACCCGTAGAGCCAGTAGTTTGCACCTGACCGCATATCCTCGGAACGGCCGAGCAGGCGCGAGAAGAAGTCGGACATAAAGTCCTCAGACTCCTCCGTCACGTGGTAGGAGTCGATCGATTCCAGTCGGTGATCGCGACCGTTATCCTCGCGGTCGATGCGGACGGACTCCTCGAAATCGCTCCCAACATCGGCAGCGAACCAGCTCTCGTCAGTCACACTTCGCCCTCCCATGGTTCGGCCCAGTCGTATGTATCATCCACCGGCTGGAGCCTCAGCTCACCGTGAATTCCGCTCGCTTCCCAGTTCGGATCGTCGCTCACTCGTTCGGCCAAGGAGTCCCAGTACTGTTCCGGTTGGAAGAGATAGAGCCAGCCAGTCGGCTGGGAGAGCCAGTCATCCCCGTGAATCTCCCACGAGTAACCTGACGCAACGAGCAGTGGCGTCGTTCCGAGGTTGGGGATTTGTCCTTGAAGGGCCTGCTGTGTCTCGAGAACACCGATCTCTCGCATTACCGACCGAAGACCTTCTCCCCATCGACGAGTCGTCGATTCCGCATAGTCGAACTCGCTTCCATCGTGGTAATGGAATTCGTTCAGGAGGCGCTCAACCGTCTCCTGCTCGAAATCCAATCCTTCGACACCGGACTCCTGAAGCCGGTCGACGTACCGGTGAACGGTGTACTTCACGAGAGGGTCGTCCTCCAGCAAGTAGAAGTACAGTACCTGCGCTTTGTCGCCCACCGTCTCACACTGGTCGAGGACGGAGGGTAGCTGGACGATAGACGGAAGCTCGCTACCAGTAGTCTTGAATCGAGAACTGAGAGCGCGATAGATTCCCTTCGAACTCCCACGCGTACTGCGCTCGTCAAAGCGTTCTTCGATCCATTTCTGTTCGACGACCGTCCAGTCTCGATGTTGGGCGTACAGCCGAGCGAGCATCTCTGCTCTATCCACAAGAAGTCCGCATCTAGTGAGAGCCATCGACACCTCGTCGTGAGAAAATGTCGAGTCGAGCGACGGTAGGGAAGTTCCCCTCCCGTCGGTGCGGAGAGTCATATATCATCTCGAACCATCCACACCACTTAGTTGATATGGATAACCTGATCACGAGGGGTCTAACCTCGACCTCTCATATCGGTTAGTTTAGCTGGAGTGAATGTCGCTGACTGGAAAATTCAGACTTCACACGCTCCTGCTCATAAACGAATTCCGGAAGCTCCCGGAAATCTGGGTCTTCCACAAACCGAACCGCGATACTGCGCGGGAATTACCACAGGTCAGAGCGGACTAATTGAATCGTTTCCGGAAACAACCCGGTCACGTTTTTACTACTAGCCAGAAAACCAGTCTATCAAGCAAAGATGATCCGCGATGCTCGCGTTCTCCGCGCCGGGTTCGTCCCTCGGGAAGTTGAGCATCGCGACGCCGAAGTCAACCACCTCTCCAGCGTTCTTGAGCCCATCACGAACGGCGAGCCCGCCGACACGGCCATCGTCACTGGACCCAGCGGCGCCGGCAAGACGTGCATCTCGAAGTTCGTCACCGAACGACTCCGGGAAGAGGTCCTCGACGTCGAGACCACCTACGTCAACTGCTGGCGCAGCTACACCCGGTTCCGGACGCTCTACCAGATCCTCGACGACCTCGGCGCGACCATCGACATCCACCGGCAGTCGACGCCCCACGACGAACTCGTCGACCGCCTCCAGCAGCACGACGGCCCGCGAACCGTCGTCATTCTCGACGAGGTCGACCAACTGGAGGACCCCAGCGTCATTTACGACCTCCACAGCCTCCCACAGTTCGCGATCATCTGCATCGCGAACAAGGAAGAGGAGCTGTTCAGCCGCGTCGACGACCGCCTCGTGAGCCGACTGCGCTCCAGCGAACACGTCCGGATGGACAAGTACCACGACGAGCAGCTGTACGACATTCTGAGTGCGCGGGCGAAGTGGGGACTCGATGAGGACGTCATCACCGACGACCAGCTCTACCGGATCGCCGACGCGGCCGCCGGCGACGCTCGCCTCGCAATCGGCATCCTCCGAACGGCTGCCGGCAAGGCCGATCGCGAGAACCACGAGCGCATCACCGACGACATCCTCCTGGACGCCGCCGAGGATGCCCGGGCCCAGATTAAGCAGAAGAGCATCGATTCACTCACGCCACACCAGCGCGTCGTTTACAACATTGTTCGCGATCACGAGCCACTCGGGCCGAGCGAGATTTACGACCGCTATACCGAGAAGGTCGATGATCCTCGGACGAAACGGACAGTGCGGACGTATCTCTCCAAGATGGTCCAGTACAACCTCCTTGATGCGGAAGGCACGAGCCGGGACCGGGAGTACTCACTCGTCGGTTCGGAAGCTGCGTCGCCAATGCAGTAATATCCTGTCTCCGATTGGGTGAGATCGAGCGGCAATCAAGCGAACCCTTGCGGAATCGCAAAACACCGAAATCACGGGATACTAGTACTGAGTGCCGACCGCGAATCGAGCATAGGCCATAAACAGTTAACCAACAGACCGTCAATACATGCGCTTTGTTGGTTAATCGATGATCTGTATCGGTCGAAATTCGAACCACGATGAACGATAGGGATCACGGAGAGTTGATTCAAAAACGGTCATCATCGGGAAGTGGGAACGAGCGAAACATGTGGAAAGAGGTCCACGGTCATCGATTGATTGGTGTCGGGAAGGGTAGATTTCGATTGGAATATCGGGCAGGCAACGATGGTAGCAGGGAGAGGGCGACCAGAGTTGCCAGTATTGCCAATAATACCGTCGTTTAAGTACCTCTCTCACTCCACCATTGCCAGTAACGAGGGGAGAATGGACAGGAGGGCAGAAGATGTCACGTCTCTAGTCTAGTTACTGTTATCTAAACCTACTATAGCTAGTCGAGTTTTCGCTAGTACGGATTCAGTTTAACATACAATGTATTAAAAGTACCGCTAATTAGAGAGGGGGTCAACGACCCCCTCCAGTTGTTGCAAAGGTTTACTGGCAATAGTGGAGTGTGTGTGTTTTATAAGCGAGGGCGGTACTGGCATAACTGGTTCGAGTGGTGGGTTAGTGGTGATACTGGAACCCCTGGTTTTATGATGGCTCTTCGTCTTGAGTCCGCCTATGGGCCGATTCAATCGAGAATCGTTCATCATCCAGGATAAAGACGTCCTCCGGGATGATTACCAGCCAGAGACACTCGAGGAGCGGGACGAAGAACTCGACGAATATGCGGCCGCTCTCCGTCCTGTCATTCAGGGCTGGCAACCGAACAACGTCTTTCTGTATGGCGTTACCGGCGTCGGGAAGACAGCTGCTACGCACGATCTTCTTGAGGAGCTGCAAGAATCCGCCGGAGAGTACGACGACGTCGATCTCAACGTTATTGAACTCAACTGTACTGGCTGCACCACATCCTATCAGGTAGCGGTCAATCTCGTGAACGAAATTCGCTCTCCTTCTCACCCTCTCACCACAGTCTCGTCTTCGCGCGAACCGATGAGCGAAACCGGGTATCAACAAAAACGCATCTTCAACGAACTCTACAACGACCTTGAGTCGATCGGTGGGACTATTCTCGTGGTTCTGGACGAGATCGATAACATCGGCTCGGATGACGATATTCTGTACGAGCTTCCACGAGCACGCTCGCAATTGGATCTCGATGTGAAAATCGGTGTGGTCGGCATCTCGAACGACTTCAAGTTCCGAGAAAACCTCTCTCCGAAAGTCAAGGACACTCTTTGCGAAGAGGAAATCTTGTTCCCTCCGTACGACGCGACTGAACTGCAGAATATTCTCAAGCAGCGAGCCGATATCGCGCTCTACGACGATGTCCTCGAATCAGATGTAATCCCACTGTGCGCCGCATTCTCTGCACAGGACTCGGGATCTGCTCGGCAGGCGTTACGGTTACTCCGGAAAGCAGCTGATATCGCCGAGAACGACGCGATGGCGGGTGGAGAGGCGGAAATCACCGAAGACCACGTTCGGGAGGCCAAGCATCAGATCCAGCGACAACAGGTTGTCGAAGGGATGCATTCGTTGACCCGGCAGGGGCAGTATGTGCTCCTGACTGTCTGCCAGCTAGCGGCAGAAGGTGAAACGCCTGAACGAACGAAACTGATCTATGAGCGATATCAAGCAGTTCTTCGAAATCACGGTAGTGAACCACTGAAACGCAGGCGGGTACACGACCACTTGTCGGATTTGAGCCTCCACGGGATTTTACGGTTGGTCGACTCGTCGAGTGGACGCGGAAACTACAACGAATACGAGCTTGATGTCTCCCTGTCGTCGGCCCTCGACGCACTCGAAAGTGAACTCGGAGAGCTCGACGATATTCGTGAAACTGCCAAGCGGCATCGGGTTCTGGAGTAACTTCTCAACCGCCAACACCAGTACTGCCAATACCCTCTCCACTTTTGCCAGTAACCGCGCAACCGTCAGTGCCAGTTTATCCAGTACCCTCTCCGGTGTTGCCAGTAACTCCCTGCCCCAATCAATCCGACTAGTTACTACCAGGACCACCGTTGCCAATTTCATCTAATAGCGTCTTGTCCTCCGATTTTACTGGCAATAGTGGAGTGTCTGACAAAATCTAAACAAAATTTCATTTACGAGCATTTGTAATCACTCTCCAGTGGACTACTCATCCCGAAAGGATTCGTGGTTCGAAGTTCCAATCTTGCACGGATTCACCCCGCACTTACTACTCGAAAACGGGGGGTGTCTTCCTATTCGAGTTCATTCGTTGTCTGGGCCATCGGTGAACCGGATTTCGTGGAGAAACGACAGAAACGTCGGGGGTGTGAGTTACCGATTAGTCTCTGTCTACGGGTATTCCTGATCACTCACGAGAGCCTCGGCACACTCGACGAGGTCGTTCTCAGTCGTCCACCGGCAGAGACGCCTAGCATCGTTGAGCATCTCGAAGATCGCGGTCTGCATTCCACTGTAGGGACTCTCGACGGCTACGTTCGTGTCGATCGCGTCCGCATCCAACGAGTCATACTCGCGTTTGAACACGTGAGTCTTCGCGAAGTACTCCTCGAGAGCCGTAAAGTAGCCCTGCTCGACGAGGAAGCCGCCCTGGGCGTGTTCGGCGACACCCACGATGATGTCCGTGTAATCGGCGAGCAGTCGGAACTTGAGGTAGGTATTCGTCCACTCGCTTCGAATGTCGACCATCAGGAACGCGTACGCACCGGGCTGCCGGTTGAGGCGATCTTTCACGAGCTGGAGACGACGGATCTCGGGTTTCCCGTAGCTGCCGAGAACGAAATACGAATTCTTAGCTGAGAAGATCGGCGTGAGCTCCGCAACACTCTGTTTGAGCGCTTCGTACTCCTCCGGTGTGAGTGAGGCCTCGTGCAGATACTCGTCGGCTTTCTCGGCGAGTTCATCGACAGTAACCGGTTCCTCACTCATCTACCCGGGACTTCTCCCGTACCCTGCTTCAATGTGGCGAATACATCGGTGACCGTATCGCAAAAGACCGATTCGTATTTGAGCGAAACGCTTTTGCACGCACTACACGAAATGTGGTGTAATGAGTACGTCCGATCATCCGCCAAGCGACTTGGAGTCCGTTCGAGAGCGGCTCAACGTCGTCACCCAGGAGACACGATTCGCGCTCCTCCAGGACATCCTCGGGCATCCGTCGGAACTGCCGACGCTGAAGGAACTCGACTACGTCAACCCGAGCAAGAGCCAGACGACGATTCGTCAGCACCTCCAGCAACTCGTCGACGCTGGCATCGTCGAGGAAGTCCTCCTGCCCGAGGACTGCCGAAGGAACGACCTCCCGTACAAGTTCTACGGAATCAGTGGGAGTGGTCGGCAGTTCCTCGATGAGCACAAACTCCTCCGGGCACAAGACACGCTTCGCGAGATCTACGACCGGGTGGAGAAGACCGACGACATCGAACGGTACGAGACTGCCCCGCGACCCGAGCGCTAACAGCTCCCGTCTTTCACTTCGCAGACGGGGTGTCTCCCTGAACCATCGGTCATCCGACTGTGGCGTTATCTCGTCTATCCGTCAGGATTGACGGGACCTTTGTACTGAGAACGGATTTTGTCGCCGTCCCGCCACTGCCAGTAGTAGTAGCGGTTGTCGTTGATTTCCTTGATCGTGATCGTCGCCTTCGTCGGGACATCATCGGGGAGGTCATCGGGTCGCTCGTCGATCTCGTCTTCCTCCTCCGCTTCGGCAAGGCGGGCCTCGCGCTCGCGATGCTCGGCGAGGTCCTCGGCATAGTGGGAAACGTCTCGGAGCAGCTCGGGTGAATAGCCGTTGAGTGTGTCGATGACGTCGGTGGGGAGGTCCGCTGGGGGCGTCGGTGGCTCGTAGGACATGGGCCGATCTGTGTTAACCAACACAGGCGCAAACTGCATAGTTTTGTTGGTTAAGTTGCTGCCAACTGTTCTCACCGGTTCTCCAGCAGCCGTCTCACTACTCGAAACTCTCCATCAAGGAGTTTCGTCTGATGTTACAGTAGCCTCGGGAGATCTCGAACGCTGGGCGATCCTACGAGTTCGAGGGGAGACGCCCATCAGGTCGTGGGACCCGCCCCTGCTTGATCTCCTGATCGACTCGCCGGAGGTGTTTACAGCCGCCATCGGGCGTACGCTTCCGCCAGTCTGGACACGTACACGACTCGCTGATCACGTCGACTTCATACCAGTTTCCGGACGCCGATCGGACCTCATAGAGGCCACCCTTTTCGAGCAGCGAGACGGCCATCGATTCGTCGACGGCACGGCTGGTTCGCGGCTCGAGGTCGTCGTGCTGGGGCGAGTGCTCCGTGACGACCATCCGATCGCGCACGTCGCCGGAGCGGCCGCCGTCTGGGGCAACCGCAGCTTCGGGATCCTGGAGCCGATTCGCAACCAGGGCCTCGACCGGATGCCCCTCCGGCCACAGATAGTGGACTTCCCGCCGCTCGCGATGGTCGTAGGAGCCACAGGCGGCAGCGCTCCCGATCCAGACACGCCACGCCCCGAGTGCTGCCATCACGTCGACGATGACTCGCGGAACAGCGTCGTATTCGTCGGGGTAGAATACCCGGAAGCGAGTACATGCCTCCTGCGGCGGAACCGTCTCCCACCACTCGACGTCGTCGTCCCAGCTGTTGCACATCGCGTCGTCCTCTCCGTAGCCGACAGTCACGCCGTCAATCTGCGGTACCTCCACCGATGTGTCGTCAGCCTCGTCTTCGAGCAGCCGAAGGACGGCGTACCGGAGATACTCGTGTTCCGGATGGTCTGATGATTGGGCGACCTGCTCGTGGTGCTCTGCGACTCGCTCTGCCTCGTCGAGAACGGTCGTTAGATATCGGTCGGTCATAGTTCGTGGAGACGGGACTGCGCCTCCGCCCCTCGGCGGGCGCTGATAGACTTAACCAACAAATAGCGATCAGTCGTATCCTCTGTTGGTTAATTCATTTCTGCTCGAATGCTGCGCCGGATCGGACTACCGGAGCCAAGAATTATATATCTGTATAGAGATAACTCTATAGGAAATACGGGGGACAAGACTAATACCGTTAGATGCGATACCGATAACTAGCAATGATGGAGTACGTCGACGAGACCGCGGCGAAGATCATGGTCGCGGCCCGGCCGGGCGACTCGATCCGTCGAATCGCCCAGAAGATCGACGGCTCCTACTCCTGGGTCTACGACTGGATCGAGCGGTTGGAGGACGCAGGCTTCATCCGGCGTGAGGACGGCGTCTACATCGAGAATTACGCTGTCAGGGATCGCTACTACGATCTCGTCGCCGCTATTTCTCGCGCTGTTCCCCCCTCGATCGACGACGGCTACGTCATTCCGCACTTCGCCGGGATGCCCTTTGCGTACACGAAAATCGACGGCGTCTACGTCTGGACCCACGGCGGCTATCAGATCGCCCGGGGCCACGACGATTATCCGATCTTCATCCAGGTCGCCGACCGGGATGTTGAGCAGTGGACGGCATTCTTTGATGAGTTCGGGATTCCGAGCCGGATCGAAGAGCGGCCGGATGCGAGCGACTACGACGCGACCGTCTCGTACGTGTTGTTCCCGACGAGTGGGGGCATCACTCGCGAGTGGGTCGACGGCAATCCGGTCATTCCGTTGGACGATGCAATCGAGCACATGTTGGAGTACCGGGTGAACTACGAGCCGGCGTTGGAGATGATCGCTGACGAGTACGACCGCGATATTGACGCGTCCCACGAGGATCCGCGTTTGAACGCATGAGTCTCGGTGAACGCGAAGACGAGCTGCTGGATACGCTGGAGGCCGTCATTGACGCTGACCTGCCATACGTGCTCGTCGGTGGGTGGGCGATCGCGGCGTTCAATCAGCGCTTCACCACGGACGTCGACGTCGTCATTCCGGCCCAAGCGGTCGACGACTACACGGACCTTCTCACCGACCGCGGCTACGAGAAAACGGCCGATGTCGAGCGAAACGAGCTCTACGAGGGCCGTACCATCCGGTTTGAGAAGGACATCGGGAATCCGGTTCGGTTCGACGCGATGGTCGACGCGTTGGGCTGTCGCCAGACGGAAGCTGAATGGTCGTATCGCTATCTGACCCAGCACTCCGTCACCCAGGAACTGCGAACCGGGCGCCCGGTAACAGCCAGGATTCCGGAACGGGAGTTGCTGTTTGCCGTGAAACTTCACAGTGGCCGCAAGGCAGACTCCCGGGATCTGGTGGTGCTGGCTGCTGGCGCGGATTTCGACCGGATCGCGACTCATCTGCATCGCGGAGAATCCGAGAAGCTCGCTGGTCGCATCGAGACTGTCCTCAACCGCCTCACGTCGGAGGATTTCGCAGATGCATTCAAAGGAGTCTTCGAACAGCAAACGGTTCCCGAACAGGATATCGATGCCGTCGTTGAGTTCCTTCGTGACCAGCAGCGCCGAATCGATTCTGAACGATAACATCGACTGTCGATGGGTATGTCTCGGGACCGATCGAAACACACGGGGTCGGGATGCCGAACGAATTAACCAACAATGTCGACAGAGTACCCTCCGGCGTTGGTTAACAGCCGGGAAGGGGGTGTTCAGCCCTCTACAACTGTGTCGATGATTTCCTGAGCGGTCGAACTGATCCGGCCGAGACGCTCCTGAATACTCTCCGCATCGTCGTCCTGCCACGCGGCAAGATAGAACGCTGACCCGCTCGTATCCAGGTTGAAATACCGCCCGACGATGTACGCAACGGCTTCCGCTTCGACCTCGCGTTTTGCGCGCTCGGGCTCGTCGTCGCCATCGAAATGAAGCAGCGCGTGGGCGTACTCGTGAACCAATGTCACCGCGAGATCGGCCTGATTTGAGCGGGCTTTCGCTTCGACGACGGGCTGGCCCTCGTGGAGAGTCCGGTGTTTGCAGACGCCTTTCGCGTCGCCATGCTCCCACTCGGCAGCGTCGACGACACGGACGTCGATATCGAGAGTAGTTGCCGCATGGAGGAGCGCTGGCACCAGGTCGTCGGCGTCACCAGCTGCCTCGGTTTCCAGCTCGGGTAGCGGTTCGCCCTCGGTTTGAGACACGTCGAAGACTGCCGTTGGTTTGAATCCAACCAGTCCTTTCGACCACTCCTCGGGCGATGTCTCGTCATAGTCACAGTCGCTTTGCTCGTGGTAGCTCGGTGAGTTCTCGCACTCGGGGCACTGCTTCGTAATAATGGGTGCCCAGATCCAGATCGCCTGTTCGCCCTCTTGGACGTGCCGGTCGAACTCCGATCTCCACGTATTGTAGCCCGCCACGCGGGTCGCCTCGGGACACTGGAGTTTGATCAGGAGGGTGTTACGATGAGAATAGTCGTGGAATCGGGACTGGACATCGAGCCACTCCTGGAACTGTTGGCTGGCTTTTGCCTCGTCGACGTCTGCGACGAGATCGTCGATCCAGTCTTCGATCGTACTGTGCATCTCGTCGTGTCGGGTGTCGGTCTCAACGAACGAGATCCCCGACTCACTGGCTGTCATCATGGATTGCATCACATCGAGTACGACGACGTCTCCGAGAAGTCAGGACGCGCCGCACCCCTCGGGGGCGCACAATAAACATCGGCGCGACTTCGGGGGTTTATATCGGGGCTGCTATCGGAGGCTGGAATTAACAACCAGTGCGATACAATCACCGGGAGGATGGGTCTCGTCGAAACGCTCCGCGGGGTCGTTGGTACTCGCACGTCCACGACATCCACCCTGTATGAGTGCCGGCACTGCGGAACGACCCTTTCCGAGGACGCCGAAACGTGTCCGACCTGTGGTGGAGAAGACGTTGCATGCTACCGGTTCTAAGTACACGTCCTCCTGTCTGGACAGGTTGCGGTCAGACCCGTTTCTGTTCGAGATAGTGCCCGGTCAAGCACCCCGTAGTGTGAATGGGGGATCGGTTATCGAAGCGCTGCCTTCTCGTCAGCGAAGCCGATCGTGACGAGATATTCGAGGAACGCATCGAACTGGTTGACATCGCTCGGCGTATCGGTCGCGAGATGTCGTGCCCACTCGATGGCCCACTGGAACGCAGGATCGGTTCCGCCCTTACCATGTATATACCACCAGCGGGCGGCCTTCAGGACGACGAGCGGATTCGTCGGCGGTTGCTCGCTTGCGAGTCCACGAGTGATCGACCGGATTTCCCCGGGTACCTCAGCGGGGTCGACCTCGCCTGATTGGGTGTTCGATACGTCGACTGGAATATCGTCGATCGAGACATCGTTCGGGCGCTGTTGTTGACTCACGGAAAATCACCTTCTCGGAGGGCTTTCTGGATCGAGCCCTCGCCCCCTCCGGGGCGCGAAAAACCACTCGTAGCGTCACGCAGGTGGGAGGTAGACGCTCTGCTCGCCGGCGATCTCCTCGAGGGTGTTTCGATGCCGGTGCGCGAAATAGCAGTCGTAGCTGCAGTAGCCACAGAGAGCGCCAGTATCGTATTCGGCGACGAAGGGACCGCGCCGGGTCGTCCAGACGTTCGCTCCGCAGTCGGTACACGCAGCACTCTCGAGATCGGTCGGTGACGGCCCCTCGTACTCGATTTCCAGAGTGTCGTTATGTAGTGTCGAGTCGGGCCAGACACCGTGAGAATGCCAGAAGGCCTTGATGCGGGCGAGACTGTGTCGGACTGTCTTCCGAACTGTGACGTGGGAGGCGTCACGGCCACTATCATCCCAGCCGTCAGCCGTCCAGAACTCCCCGAACTGCGCGCCGCGATGTAGCCCGTTCCAGTCGACGCCCACAATGTCGGCTGGTGGCTCGTCGGTGAGTGTCGGCCGGGTCAGCTGTCGGATGGCTTCGAGTTGTTTTGGTGGGCTCCCGCCGAGGATATGGACGCGCCGACCGCGCCAGTCGGCCGGATCAGAGAACTCGTGGGCCAACCGGTCGGCGTACCCACGCGAATAGCCAAGAACGAGATCCTTGGGAATTGCGTCGATCACCGCTTGGGACTTTGGGACGATGATGAGCTCGGCCTCGGGATAGCTGGCCTGAATCTCACGAGCAGCAGCGACGTGGTCATCGACGTCGCCGCGTTCGTAGATGTCGCCGATGACGCCGACCTGTGGTTCGTGCTCGAAGAACCGATCGACGAACCGATCCAGATCGGGGTTCCGAAAGTCGTTGTCAAGCATCCCGACGGGGAGGGTGAGATTCTGATATTGGTTCTCCTGATACCCGCAGTCCTCCCGAAAGCCGGGAAGGAAACCGAGCTTATAGGCATCCAGAGTGAACGGGGCTCGATGGAGGAACGCCACGATGTCGGCTTGTCTGGCGGCAGCGATGTCGCTAGCCGTTCTGGAGTCTGTACTCACGAGGGACATGATTGGCGTCACGAGGCCGCTGTTGGCCGCCCCGCGCCCCTTCAGGGGCCTGAAAAACCGAGGCGCAGTCTGTTAACCAACAATGGGGAAACCCACGCGGAGCTTGTTGGTTAATAACAGAGCTTACTCTTCGTCCTCACGCAGCTCTTCAGCCTTCCACTTGAGCCGGCGCAGAATCTGCGTCCGATTCTGATGGGCGTTCTCGTAGGCAACGCACTCCTGGAGGGTTTCCATATCCGGGATCGTCGCGATACCGGCCTTGATCAGGCGTGTGTTCGGTGCTTCCAGACGCTTCTCTGGAGGGAATTCGTTACTCTCTTCGTCGTCAGTAGTCTCCATCTCGAAGAGCCTCCACCCCTTTGGGGCCGACACAAACAACTCTCCGGACGATAACGCTCTACCTCTAATAGGGATGAAACCGATACAATAGTTACCGTAATGGTCATCCCCAGCGAGTGTTTACAGGCCCGTATGGAGCGAAAGACTATCTCAGTCACCGGGATGTCGTGCAACGGGTGCGAACAGAACGTGGAGACCGCCCTGCGAAACCTCGATGGTGTGAATCGGGTTGAGGCCGACCACGAAGCTGACACGGTCGACGTGGTCCTTGAGGATGGAGTCGCAGACGACGATGTGAACGGGGCAATCGAACAGGCTGGCTACGACGTAGTGGCTTAATCGGCCGTCACTCGACCGTCTTCCCGCTCGCCGTCGGTACGTTCTTTTAGAGCGAATTCGGTGTTGACACCCTCGCCGGAGAGGAGTTGACCAGCGAAGCTGTTGGCGAGGACGGCTGAGACGGACAGCACCATTGCGAGCATCGCGAACACCGGGTGAACGAGCCCCGTGGTCGCGGCGGCGACGCCGACGCCGTTGAAGGCGAACGCCGTCGCGAGATTCTGACGGGTCTTCCGGTAGCTCTCTTTCCCGATCTCGTAGGCGTCCATCACGCCACCAAGCCGGTCACCCATCAGGACGATATCCGCCGACTCGATGGCGATGTCGGTCCCAGCGCCGATGGCAATCCCAATATCCGCCTGCGTGAGTGCGGGGGCGTCGTTGATGCCGTCGCCGACCATCGCAACGCGGTGGCCGGCTTCCTGCAGGCGACCGATCTCCTCGCGTTTCTCGTCGGGCAACACGTCGGCCATGACGCGGTCGATGCCAACCTCCTCGGCGACCGCCTGTGCGGTACGTTCGTTGTCGCCGGTGATCATCACGGGCGTGATGCCGGCGTCTCGCATCCGCTGTATGGTCGCAACGGCGTCGCTCTTGACCTCGTCACCGATACCAATCAGACCGAGTAGGTCACCGCCACGGACGACCCCAGAGACGGTGAGGCCGCGGCTTTGGAGTCGCTCAATGTCGTCGCCCCCTTTCGACAGGTCAATTCCCTCGTCGCTAAGCCATCCCGGTTTCCCGACCAGCACGCCGTCGCTGGCCACGGTTGCCCGGACGCCCTTGCCGGTCACGGAGTCGAAGGCGTCGGGATCTGCGTACTCGACATCTTGCTCGTCAGCGAACTCGAGGATCGCATCAGCGAGAGGATGCTCGGAGAAGGCCTCTGCACTGGCCGCAGTCGTGAGTACATCCACCTCGTCGGTGTCGAACGCGACGACCTCACTGACGGCGGGTTCGCCGACGGTGATGGTGCCAGTTTTGTCCAGCACGATGTGGTCGACGTCGGGAAAGATCTGGAAGGCGTCGCCGGAGCGCATCAGAATGCCGCGGTTCGCGGCCTTTCCGCCGCCCCGGATGAGGGCGAGCGGCGTCGCCATCCCGAGCGCACACGGATAGCCGAGGACGAGGACGGCCAGCGCCGCGAAGGCCCCGCGCTGGACGTTCGGACCTCCGCCCCACGCGAGCGGTGCGATCACCCAGAAGAGGAACGAGAAAGCAGCGATCGTCAAGACGCCCGGCACGAAGTACTTGAGGACGCGGTCGGCGAGCTGAATGATGCCGGGTTTCATCGCCTGCGCCTCCTCAATCTCGCGGGCCACCTGGTTCAGGAACGCGTCCTCGCCGGTTGCAGTTACCTCGATGAGCAGCGTCCCGGTCTCGTTGACGCTGCCGCCGATCACCTCGTCGCCTTCGGCCTTCTCCTCGGGGATGGACTCGCCGGTGGCAACCGACTCGTCGACTGTGGATTTACCCTCGACGACCTCGCCGTCGACGGGGATGTTCTCGCCGGGCTTGATCCGGACCTGATCACCGATGTCGAGGTCGTCGACCGGGACCTCCTCGACGTTACCGTCATCACCGATACGGCGTGCCGTATCGGGCTGGAGGTCGAGAAGGCCTTGGACGGCTTGGGAAGCCCGTGTACGGACGATGAGGCTGGTGTACTCCGAGAGGATGTGGTAGGTGGTGATGAACAGGGAGACGGCGAAGAAGTGGACGGTCGGGAAGCTCGGGAAGACGAACAGGCCAAGCAGTCCGCCGACGAGCCCGGCGAACGCGCCCGCTTCCAGGAGCACGTGCTGATTGAAGATCCCCCGGCGCAGGCTCTGGAACGCCTTCTGTTTGATATACCGTCCGGGGCCCAACATCGTCCCGAGCGCCAGCCCCAGCGTCACCAGATCCATCGCGAGCGATGCCGACTCGAAGCGTCCCTTCACGAGAATCATCCACCCCATCAGGGCAGCGACTACCATAGATGCACCGCCGGCGAGGAGGAGGCTTCGCTTCCCGTCGGCGAGTTCGGCCTGCTGTTGCTCGTACCGCTTCGCCTTGTCCGGGTCGCGGATGGTGTACCCGAGATCCCGGAGCGTGTCCTTCACCTCGACCTCACTCAGCAGGTCGTCGTCGTATTCGACGAGAACTTCCTCGTGGGCGAGGCTCACGTCGACGTCTTCGACGCCGTCGGTCCGGCTGTAGGCCTTTTTGATGCTTTCGGCACAGAACGAGCAGGACATCCCCCCGACGTTGAATTGTTCGTGTGTCGTTCCCATCTTGCCTGTTGGTTATCGTGCGACGCGGATAACCATTACGACAAAAGTTATAGCGGTTTCGAGATACTAATACTGCTGTCGGGAGAGTGGCGTCACTCTTACTATTGTCGTCCGCTTATGTCGTCACAAGAATGGCGCTCCTCGAATCTGATGTGCCGATTCGTGAAGTCGTGACGACGGATCCGGAGAAAGCGAAGGCACTGGAGAACGACGTTCGGGCGAAGATCCTCGATATGCTCGCGACCGATGAAATGACGATCGAGGAGATCCACGACGAGTTGCACCGTCGCGGCGAGGAGAAGGCCGAGACGACAGTGCGTCACCATGTGAACGTCCTGAAGGATGCGGGGATGGTGGAAATCGCTCGTCTGGAAGAGGCTGGTGGAGGGACACGGAAGTACTACAAGTCGAACACGCGAGTCTTCTCCTACGATCTTCCGGAAGGCGCCGACAATAACCTCGCGCAGGCGCAGTCTACCGCGTCCGAAGAATTGACTGCCCTCATCGAGACGTTGTATGCGGACCACGGTACCGAGATTGAGGCGGTTGCCCGCGAAATGAAGCCTTGCGAGTACTGCGACACCCAGCATTACGAGGAGTTCATCGTTCGCGAACTCCTGAACCGTGCCCTCATCGAATTAGGCGAGAGCGGCACGCTCGACGATGTGTTCTCGACCGAGGACTGACGCTCACTCGATACAGCAGCTCATCGTCGATGTGTCCCTACGGAACGCCTGGCAGGCGTGTTTGAACGCCTCGCTGAACGTCGGGAACGGGTGGACGGTGTCGATGATGTCGTCGACAGTCAGTCCGAACTTCACCGCCAGCGTGGCTTCCATGATCATGTCGGCGGCACGCGGCCCGACCATGTGGACGCCGACGATCTCGTCGGTTTCGTGGTGCTTCACCACCTGGACGAGTCCATCCGTGTTCTTGACGGCCTTTGCCCGAGGGACATCTTCCATCTGAACCGTCCGGCAGGAACAGGTACCGTGTTCGTCCATATATTCGCGTTCAGTTGTCCCAACGGCTGCTACCTCGGGACTGGTGAACACAACTGCTGGCACTACGTCGTAGTCGATGCTGACCCCCTCGTCCCCGAAGGCGTTCTTGACGGCGTGATTGCCCTCCTTGGCGGCGACCGTCTCCAGTTCGGGCTCGCCGATCACGTCCCCCGCCGCGTAGATGTCGGAATTGGTCGTCTGGAAATGCTCGTCGACGCGAATCGCCCCATCGGATTCGGTCTCGATGCCGACTGCTTCCAAGCCGATGTCCTCGTTGTTGGGCTGGACGCCGGTCGCGACGAATAACGCCTCGGCGGTGAACGCTTGCTTCTCGCCCTCGATGACAGTCTCCACCGCGACGCCCTTCTGACCAGGGTCAGCACCACTGTCGGTAGCCACATCCTGAACCTGCTGGAAGTCGTTACTGGTCACGACGTCGATTCCTTCCTCGTTGAAGGCTCGTTGCATCTCCCGGCCAAGCTGACCTTCCATATCTGAGAGCACGTGATCGGAGCGCTGGAGAACCGTCACGTCGACGCCGACGCGGTGCAGGATCTGGCCCCACTCCAGCGCGATGTACCCGCCACCGAGCATCACCATGCTCTCGGGGAGGTCGCGCTCCTCGAGGATGGTCTCGCTGGTGTAGTAGTCAACGTCGTCGAGGCCGTCAATGGGCGGCGCCCACGGTGAACTGCCGGTCGCGACGAGCGCTTTCTCCCCAGTGATGCGCGCGCCCTCGTCGGCGCCGTCGACGACCTCGATGGTCGTATCGTCGACCAGCTGGCCGTACCCCTCGTAGATGTCGGTCTCGAAGTGCTCAGCGACGTCGACGTAGTTCTCCTGCCGGAACCGTTCGATGAGTTCGCCGGTGCCGTCGAGGGCGTCGGCCCAGTCGACAGTCGGCTCTTCGGGATATGTGACGGCGTCGAAGGGGTTCTCCGACGCTGCAGCACTACTCTCGGCGACGGCGAGCAGATGCTTACTCGGGACACAGCCGACGTTCACGCACGTCCCGCCGATGGGCAAGCCCGTATTCACCATCGCCGTCGAGAGGTCCCGCCGGCTTGCTTCAGTGATCGCGGCGAAGGCTGCGGCGCCCCCACCGAGAATCACGAGATCATAGTCGGAGGTGTGAGTCATCTATACCGATACTTTACGACAGGAAGTTCTTATACTCCAGAGTCCGAAGCTATGGAGTAGGTTGGAGGCCACGAAGCTATGGCAGATACTACTTCATCGGCGCCCGCGTGCGATATCGACGGGACGTGCTACTGCCCGCTCACAGGAGTTATCGACACGTTGAGCCGAAAATACGCGATGCAACTCGTCAGCATCATCGGCGCACACGACTCACTGCGGTTCGCGGAGATCGAAGACCACCTTCCGACAGCGAGCACGTCGACAATCTCGAAACGCCTCGACGAGTTCGAGGAAGCAGGACTCGTCTCACGGACGCAGTACAACGAAATTCCGCCACGCGTCGAATACACGCTAACTGATGAGGGGGATGAGATTCGTTCGAGATTAGAACCCCTTCTTGAGTGGGCGACGGCGAACTCCTGACGTACGGACTCCAGTGAATTTCATCCCACATCTGAGGCTCCTCCATTCAGGTGGGGGTGTTAGCCCCAAGACTATCCTTTCTTCGTGTGCTACTGTGACGCATGATAAACAAGGGAGCGTCTGCACCGTCATTTACTCTTCCAGGTCTCCGTGACGGAGAACAAACCGAGTACAGCCTGGATGAGACAACTGCGGATGATCGGGCTGCGTTGCTGGTATTTTACCCGTTTGATTTCAGTCCTGTTTGTACAAACGAACTGTGTGCGATTCGCGATGCAGAGTGGTTTCAGCTGACGCCGGCGCTCGATGTCTGGGCAATTTCAGGTGACAGCGTCTACGCCCATCGAGCATTCGCCGAGGAATACGGCCTCAATTTCCCGCTACTTAGTGATAGTTCCGGGCGGGTTGCCGAGTCGTATGATGTCTGTTATGACGAATGGGAGAACCACGAGCGCGTCCCGCAGCGTGCCGTGTTCCTTATCGACTCCGAGCAAACGATTCGATACGCCTGGGCGACAGAAGATGCACTCGAGAAGCCGGATTTCTTCCCTGTCAAAGACGCTCTTGAGACGCTGGAAGCGGAACGCGATGAACTCGGTCCTGAGGATGTCGAATTAGTAGTCGAATATAACGAGGAACCGGAACCTCTCACGTAAACTGCTATTTGAGGATCGTTTCAGTGAACGCCGCTCCGACAATCAGCTCATCGCGTCCTGGAACCGCTCACGAAGCGCGTCCTCACGCTCCTCGAACTGGTCGACCTTCTCCTGTAGATCGTCGCTGACGCGCTCGATGCTCGCGAGCGCCCGCTCGCCGGCGAGCGACGCCTGCGACCCGTCGTCGCCGTCCGCCTCCAGCTCCTCCTCGTAGGATCGCTCGACCCGCTCGATGGTACCCTCGGGGTTGAACAGGATGTCGTTGGCCGTGCGAACGTAGCCGTCCAGCGACGCACCCTCCTTGCCTTGGAAGAAGTGGGTGAGCGCGTATGTCGCGCCGGAGTGCAGTGTCCACATATCGATTTCGAACGGCGACGCTGCGTTCGCCTCGGCATCTTCGGCAGCACGCTCTGCGAGATAGTCCGGGAATCCTAGCAGGCTGTAAAACTCGGTGACGGTGAACGGGAGCTCCGAGAAGTCGAGGTCGATGTCCTGGGCGTCCCGGATGAACTCGAAGAGGTCGTCGGCGACGAGTTCGACCTGTGCGAGGATCTCCTCCCACCAGGTCCGGAAGTTCCGCACGTCGCCGACATGCTTGATGACCTCCTTGTCGGTGAGCGAGCGCATCGTATTCGAACAGTACCCGTCCTGGGCGAACCCCTCCACGTAGACGGCGTGCTCGCCGAAGAAGTCGTACCCCGACGTGACGCCCATCGTGATCGGGTCCGACCGGCCAGGGAAGCGCACCTCGAGGCCGTCGAACATGATGTCCATGTGGACCTCGCCGCCGCCCCGGTAGCGCCGGATTTCCCCGAACATCACGTCACCCAGCGGCGTCCCCTCGATGGTCTCCTCGCGGAGGACCTCCTCCAGCGGCCCGTAGATGTCGACCGGGTTGATGATCGCGTAGCTGTCAGTCGGAATGTGAAATAGTGGATCGGTCTCGGCGTTGTCCTCTCGGGCCTGCGAGCGAGCGCGACTTGGCTCGACGAGCGCGTTGAACCGCTCCGTCTCGACCCACTCGTCGGTGTAGGGGTTCTGGTACGCCACGGTCGTCTCGACGGCCTGCGGGAGGTCACGGATCGCCTCCGCGAAGGTCACGGCGTCGTCGCTCCCGTGACGCTGATGGTACCACTCGGGCAGTTCGGTGTTGGTACGTCCATCGACGCCAGCGAAGATGGTTCTCGACTCTGGGTCTTTCATTGTAGTCACCTCGACGCAGGAACGCTCATCGACGGCTGCCTGCATCGTCTCGCGCCCTGCGCCCCTCTGCCGGGCGCAACAACAACACCACGTTAACCAACACTGACCTAGGAAGGGGCTGTCTGTTGGTTAATCGAACCACCGTCGGGAAACTGCCGCACTGTCGTTACTCGGTGCTGGAGCGGCGTAGCCGAACCTGCTCCGGGTTCGGAACCCAGGGATGGTCCTCCCAGCAGTGAAGGGCGTGAGCACGGGGCGACTCGAACTCGGCTCCGCAGGATCCACACTCGTAGACATCGTCGGGCCAGGGCTCACTAACGTACATCGCTGTCACCATCGTCCCAACCGGCTCGGGAGCTCCTCTTCGCTGAACGTACCGGTAGCCGCGAACCGTCCGTTGACGGATCGCAGTCTGGGCGATCTCGGCGGGTTTGCCGTCGGGGAGATACACCCAGCGAACGAAGTCGTCGACCGACTCCTTGGCCGAGGGCTGGAGGATGAACCACCGCTCGTGGGCATCCCGGAACAGGTAGCGTTCAGTTCCCCTGTTTTGGAGGAACACTGGGTCACCCTGGCCGGGGATGAGTCGCAGCCCCTGGGCCGGTGATATCGGGTCCAACAGTCGCTCGACTACAGATGGATCGCGCTCCGGCTGGTTGTCCGAGTTTTCCTCTGCTGTGAACTCATCGAGACGGGCATTCGTAGTCACGGAGCCCACCGTCCGAGTGGGGACTGTTTCCGCTCAGACTCATCAGGAACTTCACAGAGGAACCGCCACTTTGGTCGCTCTCGGATTTGCTTGTCGGGTCGGTTACCTGCCTGTCCGGGTTCCGTTTTCCCGGCACAGTGCCAGCCCTTGTCTCTGAGCGCTTTAATCATCGAGCCGTCGAAGTCAGCTCGCACGAACGTCAGCAGAAGGCGAACGCCTCGCCGCCGGCCGTGCCGACGCACGAACCGCTCCATCGACCGAGCGAGGGCGGCGGAGGCAAGATTCGGGAAATCGACGCCGATGCAGATCCGTGCCGCCTCGACGATCTCGTCACCCTCGTATCGCGTCCCGTCGTACTCCAAGGAGCGAATCAGCGGATAGCGCCACGTAATCGCACCCAGTAGCTGGTCCTGGTAACAGAGTCCGTGATGGACGAGGTTCGTCCGCGGGACACTGTCCATATAGGAATGATGGGCTTCGTAGATTGCGCCGGCGACGTGCCGCGGGATCGATTCGATATGGACGCGCTCTGCGAACCGCAACCCGAGTGGCGCCGTGACCGGCTGGCCGTCGCGATGAATGGGACATGAGCACCCCTCGGGAGTGCGCGTGTACTGGAAGCCGGTACTCCGCCGCTGGTCGGGAGAACGTGTCTGAGTCACGAGTCGGTGCCGTCAGTCTGCTCTTGCCGGTCGTTGTACCGTTCCAGTTCGCGACCGATTTTCTCGATCGCCTTGACCCCGCGTTCGATCAGCTGGTGGGTGGCTCGTGACAGCCGAAGCGTCTCCATCAGCACTCCTCCTCCGGTGGCTCGATTAGGTCGTTGCTCTCGTCGACGAGGGCACGGATGGCCCGCTCGACATCGACATCGTCCGGTACCGTCCGGCTCGCCAGGGGTGCCGGATAGGCGCGATCGCCCTGACTGCAGAGGACGGCCAGCCAGCCGTCGCCTCCCTCCCCGAGCACGATGTAGTGGTCGCGATCAGCGCGCTGGAAGATCCGCCGGTCGGGGCGGGTGACCGTTCGCCAGTTCTCGGGGAGCGTCGGTGATGGTTCCCCGCCGTCGGGAAGGGCGACGATGTCGTCGGTGATTGTCGCCATTGCGGTGTCGATCTCTTCGCCGGTGAGGTGCCAGCACGCCGCCGGACCGTCACACTCGAGCTGGCTGATCACGCGATTCCGGAACGCGATGTAGTGTTCTCTCGCGACCTGGGCATCGTTGTAGTAGTCGAGGAGGAGCCCGCAGGCGAGCTGTGCGGGCCCGCTTCCAGTATATCCCCACTCGAAGCCTGTCGGGCTGTGGTTGACCAGATCGAGACTCCGATCAGGAGTGAGACGCTGGTGTTCGGAGAGATTCAGAACGACGGCTTGGCCGTCGACGCGAAAGCCGACGTATTCGACGGAGTCGTCGCGACGGTTAGCGAGCGCTTCTGCCTGGACTACGTTCGCCGTGGGGCGTCGTGCGTTTCCGTTCATCGGTACGTCGCGGGGTGGTGACCCCCGCACCCCTCTCGGGGGTTCTACAAACAGATCCGGAAACGCCCTCGCCGTCCCTACTGGCTAGCTGCGGGGAACTCGAAGCCGCCGGTGTCGGTGCTTGATTCCTCCGAGTCGGTAGCTTCTGGTTGGACTGCCCGGCGGGTCTCCTCCAGTTCCTCGCGGCGATCGTCGGCGCTCTGGTGGACGCTGATGCCGTGCTTCTCGCAGAGTGCTCGCTCGACCGTGAAGATCATCTCGTCGAAATCGACCGCCGTGATGTCGACGTCCTCCGGTGACGGCGTCTCATCAGCGACGTCGATGTCCCGCGACCAGGTATCGGCTGAAATGTCGCTGGTCGGAAGCCGCCACTCGTCGCCTTTGAGCTCTTCACGCAGGTACTGCGCGAATTCCTTGTAGTGATCGAGCGCGATGTTCTTCGTCGCTGAATCGGCCAGCAGCGCGATGGCGAGCTGATCGATGCGGGCTGCATCGGCCTCCGGTCCCCAGTCGAACCCACCAGGGGCGCGGCGCAGAACGTGGAGATGCTTGTCCAGCACATCGCCATCGGGCGTGTACACTAGCTGTCCACCCATACGGCGTTCGCCGCGGTATGCTCGGCCGCCGGTCATCGGAACTCACCCCCCCGATGGTCCAAGCCTCGTGGTCGCGTCGGAGGTTGGTCAGGCCGGGAATCCCACGGCCGACGGGCGGTATCTGGACTGCGTCCAGCTCCCTGATTGCTCGCGCTCGCGGCCCCGGTTGGTTGAGGGCCAACGTACATCGGCTTTCGCGCTTGGCTCCGCTCCGTGACGACCTCCCGATGGAGCATCGTACAGAGCTCCATGACGCTCTCGGCGAGGTCGAATGCCGCCGCCCGCGACCGGAGGTCGTGCTGGCTGAAGAGGATCGTCCCATCAGCTCGGTCGACCCGGACCAGCCAGTCCGAGGGTTGCTGGACGTGGCAGAGGACGGACTTCGAGAACTCGTATGCGAAGACGAAGTGCTCGTCGTCTGTTCGGCGATACAGCCACCAGTGGTCAGGTGCGATTTCGCTGTCGCTTGCAGAACTCATCGATGACCCGGGACGGTCGTGCGTCCCGCACCCCTGCGGGACGGGAAAACAAACCCGGAGTCCGAGTGCCGTCTTATCGAAGTCGAATCGTATCCCCGTCGCGCTCGAGAACCTGCTTTGCAACGAGTCGCTCAATCGCGTCGTCGACGGCATCTTCCTGGTCGTCCGACAGCGCCCGCACATTCGCGAGGACTCGCTCCCGGACTGCTTCGAGGTTGTCGACGCCGTCGTCGACCGCTCCCAGAACAGTGTATTCGATCTCGAATTCCGTTGCAAATTTTTCGATACGGGACGTGAATGTGTTCGGCAGTCCCGAGAGCGAGTTTACCGCCATCTCGACCGTGAACAGCGGATGTGAACGATCACGGATTTGTTGTGCTTCAGTCGTGCCAGTGTTGAATGGTCGCTGTTCGTCGATCTCGGTCAGAATCGATTCGTAGTCCAGCCCACGCTGGGCGTATTTCCGCATATCTTCGATGTCGCGGCGCCGGCCACTCGCGAGGTCACCGCCGGAGACTGCTTTCAGCAGGAACATATCCTCATCCGAGAGGATGAATGCGGTTACGCAACGCCCGGTCCAGAACTCTTCGGCCCGGTCGTGCATTCGGTCGGTGATCCAGACTTTTCCGACGATCTGCCGTTCGAAGAGATCGATCCGAAACCCGCGATCTTCGTGATGTAGTTCGACGGTTTTTCCGACGCCCTCGAACGACTCCGTCGGTTCATCGACAACCGTGAATTCCTGCGACATGAGCGTCTGGAGGACGTGCTCGAACTCGGACACCACACCTACTGCGAGATCGATATCTTCGGTCTGGTCTTTCAATCCACGCACTGTCATCGCAGATCCGCCGAGGAGATACACCGTCACGGACTCCGAGAGCCAACTGTCGAACTCCTCGAGGAACTCTTTGATCGCCTCGCCACCCTTGAATACAGTCATGCGACTCCGTACTGCTCTTTGAGCGCCATAAATTCTGATTCACTTGGAAGGACGACAGGGAGCTCGTCCGAGTCCTCAACCCCTTCCTGCAGTGCCTGGTACATCGCAGCGATCGTGGATTCCAGATCGTACCACGTTGCAGTGTCTGTAAGCGTCTCTTGGTCGATGTCCAACTTTTCGATCAACAGCATTGCATAGCTAACGCGACGGGATTCATTATTGCGGACGAGGGTGTGACACACTACGTCGGCGGGCGTGAGTTCCTCCTCGGGTGCATACCAGAACGCGGGTTCGCCCGCGAGGAAGAACTGTAGCCCGTATTCCTCGAATCGACCGAGTCCAGTAACCTGCCAATCAGGTCTGTCTAGGAGCGTGTCCGTATCCTCGGTGGTCTGCACGCGGACGAGTGCGTGTTTCGGATCGCACCACTCGACAGTCGCACTCGGCGCGATCTCCCGTGCTCGTGACCGGTGCTCGTGGGTCACGACGGCCTGCGCGAACGCCAGCAGCGGCGCGAGGTCCTCACTCACCGCATACTCGGGGCCGGACGGGGACAGCATCGCCCGATGTTTGAGCGGCGACAGCGCCTTGTGAACGCCTTGGCGCGTAATCCCGAGTCGCTCTGCAATCGCGGATACGCGGCGGGGCTTGTCGAGAAACCAGCACACTTGGAGGGTCGCAGGCGAGAGGAGGGCAGCCCAATCAACGTGACTGAGTTCAGACTGCAGCGTCCGGTACGCTTCAATGACCGGGTGGTCGGCGACACGGACGTGCCGCTGGTTGTTGGGGCCACGGCGTTCGACCAAGAGCCCCGCGTCCAGCAAGTCATCGAGCACCTCGTAGATGTGTGCCTGTGAATACCCGGTTTCCGTTGCGAGGGCTACTGGCGTCGCCTCGCGACCGGTACTCAGCGCGTCGATCACAGTGAGTCCGGCCTTTGAAATCATCTATGTATACCCTAATACCCACTCGTATAAATACGTTTCTGGATTTAGCTTGACGAAATAGCTATCCAGTAACCAGGTTTGTGAGTGCATCCCCGAGCGACCCGTGGAACTGCCAGCTCGCCCGCTCGAAGGCCTCGTCGGTCGGACCGTCCCAGCGGGGGAACGCGGAGTGACCGCTCACTTTGACTGTCCACTCGGTCGGCTCGTCAAACGGGTTCTCCGTCGGGAGTTCCACGACGTAGAGGTACTCCTCGTCGCCATGGATGCCGTCTGCCGGATTCTCGACGCCGTGGCCCAGCAGGAACAGCGGCTGGTCGAGGTGCTCCATATTGGACGGCTCGAGGAGATCCGCTGGCTGAGCCGCGTCGATCGTTCGCTCTGGGTCCCCGTCCAGATAGAGGTCGACCGTCGAGAGCTTGTCGAGGAACACGAACGTCGCCGCCGTGTACCCCGGTTCGCGCTCGGCCCGGGTCGCATCGAGCAGCTCTTTCAGCTGTGCAAGATCCCGGAGGACGCTGCCCGGGTAGCCATCCGAATGCCGGTACACTTGCGCGACGCGGTCGGCGCCGCCATCTGTCTCACCGGTCTGTTCGACTCGTTGCACGAATCGGAGTTGACTTCGTGTCGACATCGGTACTCGCCGGCGCGTGTGCGCCGGCACCCATCGCCGGCGCAGAAACAACACCACACAGTCGCAGCGGGATTGTAATCCGCTACGCGAGATGTGACACCTCGTCTGGTTCCTCCATGTCGTCGAATTCACCACGCTCGACTGGCTCCCAGTCCTCATCTGGCTTCGGACTCCACCAGTCGACCTCATAGTCGTCTGGGGCACCGAGGACCTTCACCCGCGCCGAGCCGTCAGGCAGGTCACGATGCAGTTTTTTGTCGACGTGAAGGTTCCACGTCGAATCCGTGTTGAAGCAGGCAAGGACGGCCTCCTCGTAGCCTCGATTTTCTCGGGACTCTTGGAGGACGACCTGCGTGTTACAGTTCTTGCAGAACATCCCCTCGAAGGGGATGTGACTGAATCCCTCGTGCCCGCAGACGGGACACCAGAGGAATTCGAACAGTGCTTCGCTGTGACGGTTGATGACTTCCAGACTCATCTGTGAATCTGGCCCGATTGAGACGGGCCACCCCTCTCGGCCCAAAAATAAACGCCCTCGCAGATGCACCCTTATCAATCAGCGCTCGGCGCCGTACACGATTCTCGAGGATGCTTCGTACCCACAGCTCCGACACTCGAACCAGCGCTGAACCTTCGCGCCGTCAGCCGTTTTTCCACCGGTTGCCACGTCGCTGTTCGGACACTCGGGACAGCTCAGCTCGGGCGCTGGCCGGTCACGGAGCTCGTCACGGAACGATTTCGCATCCTTCGTCTCGTACCCCCGCGACCACACCGGGTAGCCGTCGACGAGGATTACGCCACGCCACTTGTAGCGGTACGAGCCCGGTGCTCGGTGTAAGACAGCCCGAGCGCCGGTCTCCGTATTCCGGTATGCGAGTGTGGGCGTGCGGCTCTCGCGCTTCCAATTTGTGATCCGGGACATCTGTTAGAAGTGGACGTCGGCGGGCACGATCCAGAGCTCCTCGCTCTCCTCCAGCACTCGATCCAGGTGGTCACGGTGACGGATACCGTTCCCATATTCGTTGTACAGGAATATCGTTGGCCCGTCGTAGGCACCGACCTGGTGGAACGCGTGCCGAGCGAGATCTTCGTCGCGCATGATCTCCTCATCGGAGAGTTCGTCAAGTGCTTCCCTCACCCGTTCGAGATTCCGATCGAACTCCTCTTTCGTCGCCTCCCAGCCACGCTCAAGCAGGTCTTGGCCGTCATCGGAGTCGACGGGCACCGCGGTCGGGAGATCTCCCCATCGCGCCTTCCCCGCAACGGACGTGTCCTCCTCGTCGAAGGTCACATAGTAGTCGAAGACGGCGCCGGCATGTGGGTCCGCGCCGACCAGGCGATCGAACACCGTCTTTCCGGTGACCAGCGCGTCGTCGTGCGTCGATGCCTCTACCAGTGCGTAAATCACCATATGCATCTCGAACACCTCGAAACGCCGACGCATCGGGAGTGATTGCTCGCTCGCTCCTGCTGCGCCGGCACCCATCGCCGGTGCAATAACAAACACGGCTCTCATGAGAACTCATAACTGATGATTGGCATCTGAGGCTGTGTGAATGGCTGAACGTAGTATGAGTGGCTTGAGCTATATTGGGTGTGTGATTGATTAGAACAGAAGGGAACTTTTACGGCTGAATGTGTTTGGAATGAAATGAGGATCGCAACCAAATCGGACTTCTCCTCAACACAGTACTGCTGTTTTCGATTCTAAGTAGTTCCAAATACAAAACCAGATACCTGAAAGCAGTCGATCCTACGCGATTTCACCCGGAACGCGTCACGAGTCGGTCAGAAGTTGCCGAAGCACGTAGTGCAGGATACCGCCGTGTTCAACATATCGCACACCGGCGGGCGTCCCGACCTGGGCCGTCACCGGGAACTCGACCGACGACCCGTCCGACCGCTCCGCAGTCACCGTCAACTCGGCCATCGGCTCCAGCCCGTCGTCCAACCCGTAGATAGCGAAGACTTCTGACCCGTCTAGTCCGAGCGCTTCACACGAGTCGCCGTCCTGGAACTGCAACGGCAGCACGCCCATCCCGACGAGATTGTCCCGGTAGATGCGCTCGTAGCTCTCGGCGATGGTTGCGCGAACGCCGAGGAGGTCGGTTCCCTTCGCCGCCCAGTCACGACTCGAGCCGGTTCCGAACTCCTCGCCCGCCATCACGACGAGGGGCGTCCCCTCCTCGTGGTAGCGCTGGCTGGCCTCGAACACGGTCGTCTGCTCGTCCGTCGGCTGGTGAATCGTGTAGCCGCCTTCGACGTCGTCGAGCATCTGGTTCTCGATGCGGACGTTGGCGAACGTCCCCCGCATCATCACCTCGTGGTTGCCCCGGCGGGCACCGTACGTGTTGAACTCGTGAGGCTCGACACCGTGGTCCATCAGCCACTGCCCGGCGGGGAGGTCCGAGCCGAACGGTCCTGCGGGGCTGATGTGGTCGGTCGTCACCGTATCACCCAGTGTCAACAGACACCGTGCATCCTCGACGTTGGAGACGCTAGGTTTCTCCAGTGGGAAGTCCTTGAAAAACGGCGGTTCCCGGATGTACGTCGAGTCCTCGTCCCACTCGTAGACCTCGCCAGTCGGCGCATCCAACGCCTCCCATCGTTCGTCGCCCTCGAACACGGAGGCGTACTTCTCCTCGAACATCGACGGGTCGACGAAGTCGTGGACGGCTTCGTGGATCTCGTCGCTGTCCGGCCAGAGGTCCGACAGATAGACCGGGTTGCCGTCCTCGTCGTACCCCAGCGGGTCGTGCTCCAGATCGATGTCCATCCGACCGGCCAGCCCGTATGCCACCACCAGCGGTGGGCTGGCGAGGTAGTTCGCCCGCACTTTTGGATGGATGCGTGCCTCGAAGTTCCGATTCCCGGAGAGTACGCTCGTCGTCCAGAGGTCGTGTTCGTCGATCGCGGTCTCAATCGGTTCGGGGAGTGGCCCTGCGTTTCCGATGCAGGTCGTACAGCCGTAGCCCACGACGTTGTAACCCAGGTCTTCGAGGTACGGCAAGAGTCCCGATGCTTCGAGGTACTGGGTGACGACGCGGCTGCCGGGTGCGAGGCTGGTCTTGACGTAGTCCGGGACGTCGAGGCCGCGCTCGACGGCGTTCTTCGCCAGGAGCCCGGCTGCCAGCATCACGGACGGATTTGACGTGTTCGTACAGCTGGTGATGGCGCTAACGACGACGCTCCCGTGCCCGATCTCGATTTCGTTGCCGTCGAGGTTCACTGTAGCGCGCTTCGTGAGGGGTCCCAGATTCTGTTTTTCAGTGTCGCCCGCTTGTTGAACGCCGCCGTCAGTTCGTTCGGCGTCGGTTGGTTCTCCGGTCAACTCGGCCTGGGTGTTGCCGCCCTCTCCGAGCCACCGGGCCAGCGCCTCCTCATCGATTTCATCGAGGGCTTCTTCGAACTCGCCGTGGAGTAACTCCCGGAAGTGGCCCCGCATGTCACCCATCTCGACGCGGGACTGGGGCTTCTTGGGGCCGGCGAGGCTTGGAGTGACTGTCGAGAGGTCCAGTTCGACTGTCTCGGTGTATTCGGGATTCTGCTCGCCGAACAACCCCTGGGCGTCCAGGTAGTTCCGGACGAGTTCGATGTGTTTCTCGTCGCGGCCCGTCAGTTCGAGGTAGTCGAGGGTGGCCTCGTCGACGGGGAACATGCTGATGGTCGAGCCCTGCTCGGGGGCCATATTGGCGATGGTCGCCCGGTCAGGGACGGTCAGCGTCTCCACGGCGGGGCCGTAGAACTCGACGAATCGGTCGACGACGCCGACGTCCCGGAGCAGTTCGGTGACGTGCAGTACGAGGTCGGTCGCTGTCGCACCCTCGGGGAGTTCACCCGTAAGTTTGACGCCGACGACTTCGGGGAGGTTCATCGTGATGGGCTGGCCGAGCATCGCGGCTTCGGCCTCGATGCCACCGACGCCCCAGCCGACGACGCCGATGCCGCCGATCATCGGCGTGTGACTGTCCGTGCCGACGAGCGTGTCCGGAAGCAGCCAGTTCTCGCCGTTCTGCTCGCGTTCGTGGACGACCTGCCCGAGATACTCTAGGTTCACCTGGTGAACAATTCCCGTTCCAGGTGGGACGACGCTGAAGTCGTCGAAGGCGTTTTGCGCCCACTTCAGTGCCCGGTACCGTTCGCTGTTGCGCTCGTACTCCAGTTCGACGTTCTTCTCGTAGGCGTCCTCGCTACCGAAGTAGTCCACTTGGACGCTGTGGTCGATCACGAGGTCGATGGGCACCTCGGGTTCGACGAGAGTTGGGTCGCGGTCCTTGCGGTCGACGGCCGACCGGAGCGCCGCGAGGTCTACGACGGCAGGGACGCCTGTGAGGTCCTGGAGGATGACCCGGGACGGCTGGAACGGAATGTCGGCGTCGGAAACGTCCGGTTGCCAGCCAGCGAGGTCACGGATGTCGTCCTCGGTAATGTCCTCCCCATCGGCGTTTCGGAGGACGGATTCGAGCATGACACGGATGCTAACCGGGAGTTTATCAAGTTCACAGAGGCCTTCCTCTTCGAGGACGGTGAGGTCGGCCATCTTGTAGGTCGTTCCATCGGCTTCGAACTCGCGGATCGCATTGAAGGGGTTCATTATTGTGGAATACTTCAAACGGAGTAACGGTTATTCTTGTCCCCGTTCTCGGGAGACGGGATTCGAGCAGTTGGACCTGCCCGAAGGGGTTCAGAGAGCTCGTTGCTCTCGCGTTCGACGAGTGGTACAGTTCTGCATAAGGTGGCACTGCCTTCCTCGCTAGTGTTCATGGGTTCAGGCACCCGTTTCTTGGCCAGTCTTACTGTCCATGCGTTCAGGCGCGATTCGTGACAACCGCATCGCGTTCCCGGTGACGCCGAGGCTCATCCCCATGTCGCCGACGATGACCGCGACCGCGACGCTCACCAGTCCCAGCGGGACGCCGAGTGCAAGCAGGGCCTTCACGCCGAGGCTCGACCAGATGTTCTGACGGATCACGCCGTTCGCCGTGTGCGACAGCCCGTAGAGATACGGCAGCTTGCCGATGTCGTCGCCCATCAGCGCGATGTCGGCGGTCTCGATTGCGGTGTCCGTTCCGGCCGCGCCCATCGCGATGCCGACCTCAGCGGTCGCCAGCGCAGGCGCGTCGTTGATGCCGTCGCCGACCATCGCCACGTCGCCGTACTCCGCCTGTAACGCCTCCACGGCATCGACCTTCTCGTCGGGCAATAGTTCTGCGCGATACTCGTCGACGCCGACCTGTTCGGCGATCGCACGGGCCGTCCCCTCGTTGTCGCCGGTCAGCATCACGACATGCGCGACGCCGAGTTCGTGCAGCCGTGCGACCGCCCGTTCGGCGGCCGGCCGCACCTCGTCGGCAATGGCGATAATGCCGATCAATTCGGTATCCGTGCCGACGAGGACTACCGTCTTCCCCTCATTCTCGAACCGCGAGATCGCGCCGTCCTCGAGGTCGGTGCAGTCCTCGCGTTCGCACTGCTCGTGGGCCACTTCGGCGACTGCGCCGCCGTCGGCACGGAGGTGGGCGTGCGACAGGTCGAAACCCAACTCCTCGAAGAGGGCGGGCTTGCCTGCATAGTACGTCTCACCGTCGATGTCTGCGCTGATCCCCTTCCCGGTGATGCTCTCGAATTTCTCGATACTCGGCACGTCATCGCCGGCATCCTTTTCGGCGCGTTCGAGTATCGCCTCGGCGATTGGGTGTTCGCTTCGCTGCTCGAGTGCAGCCGCGTGCTGGAGTACCGTCTCGTCGTTCGTACCGCCAAGCGCTACGACGTCCGTGACCGCGAGTTCGCCCTTGGTGAGGGTACCAGTCTTGTCGAGGGCGATGGCGTCCACCTCGCCCATCGCTTCGAGGTGGTTGCCGCCTTTGATGAGGACACCGTTCTTCGCGGCGCTGGTGATGCCCGACACCACCGAGACGGGTGTGGAGATGACGAACGCACAGGGGCAGGCGATCACCAGCAGAGTAAGCCCCCGAATGAACCACGCCTGCCAGTCGCCCGCGAAGGTGAACCCGTACCCGGCCACGTCCACCGAGATGGGGTCGGCGATAACCAGCGGCGGGATAGCGGCGGTCAGGATTGCCAGCACGACGACGAGGGGTGTGTAGTAGCCGGAGAAGCGGTCGACGAACTGCTCAGACTCGGTCTTCTTCGCCTGTGCGCCCTGCACCATCTCGATGATCTGCGAGAGCGTCGACTCCGAGGCGGCCGAAGTGGCCTCGAACTCGAGGTATCCTTCCTCGTTGATGCTGCCCGCGTACACTTCGTCGCCGGCAGTCTTGTCGACGGGGACGCTCTCGCCCGTGATCGGCGACTGGTCGACTGCACTCTCGCCTTCGATGACCGTCCCGTCGAGCGGAATCTTGTCGCCGGGGCGAACGACGACGGTCTCGCCAACGTCGACCTCCTCGGCGGGCACCGTGACTTCCTCACCATCGCGAAGGACGGTCGCCTCGTCGGGCGAGAGTTCCATCAGCTCGCGCAGGGAGTCCCGTGCCCTGTCCATCGCATAGTCCTCGAGCAGCTCGGCGATGCTGAACAGGACGGCCAGCGTGGCGGCCTCGACGAAGTAGCCGATACCGGTCGCGGCGATGATGGCCGTCCCCATTAGCAGGTCGATGTCCAGACTCCGGTTCTTCGCGGAGTAGTACCCGCTACGGACGACCGGGATGCCACTGGCCGCGACGGCGCCGAGGAACAGGACATCTGCGATGTGGAGCGGGTACTCGAGGACACTTGCGATGGCGATGTTCTGTCCTGCGAGGAAGAACTCGAAGAGGAGCCCGACGGTGAGGAACGCCGCGCCGAGCCACGTCTTCTTCGCGCGAGGACTCGTCCAGACCTCCGATGGTGGTGCGATGTCGACGCCATCGGTCGCCTGGTTGTCCTCATCATCGCCCTCGGCGTCCGAGCCCCCGACGACCTCGTAGCCGGCGCCTTCAATCGCCTTGACGACGTCGGCTTCGCTAGTCCGATCAGGGTCGTACGTGACGTTGGCTGTGCCGGTGGTCGGCTGGAGGGTGGCGTCAGTAATGCCGTCGACACGCTGGAGGCCCTTGTCCACCTTTTGGGCGCAAGAGGGACAGTCCATTTCGGGGACGGCGAGGCGGGCGGTCAGCTCACGTCGCTGTCCGCCGCCGCTCGTTCCCCCCGCTGCGTCCGAATTCTCTGTCATCACGTCACGGTAGGAGCGGGAGTTCGATATGTCTTTGTTGGAATATTCCAACCGAGGGCGTTAGTGCGATGCCAGCCGTTCTTCCGCTACCCGCTCGCCGGCGATATGTTCCTTCGCTAAATGTTCTTCCGCCCGGCGGAGTCGGTAGGTGAGTGTTGACCGTGGTACGTCGAGATGCTCGGCGAGCTCGCCGACGTCGACCTCGCGGGGCGACTCGTAATAGCCGTGTTCGACCGCGGCCTGTAGCGCGGCCTCCTGGGCTGGCGGGAGGCCGCCCGGTGTCCCGTCGCGTCCCCTAGCTGATGTTGTGTCCGCTGTGCGGAGCATCTCCATCTGGGCGCACTCCCCGACGGCGACTTTGAGAGCGTCGAAGAACGCCGCCATGTCGCCCTCACCGGAGTGGATGAGTCGCCACGTGTAGTGGCGGCCCTCGTGACGAGTCTCGAACAGCACGCCGTCGCCGAGGTGGTCGCGAGCGATGTGGGGGACTGAGGCGCAGGTCGGAGTGCGCTCCCAATCTGAGTAGAGGATGAGCGCGTCGTCCGTGCGGTCGAGGACGCGGGTGGTCTGTGTGGCGCCGCAATCCTCAGTCGCCAGACAGTCGGCGTAGTAGTCGCCGGTGAGAAAGGCGTCCTCGATAGCGTCGAGCGCCTCAGGAGTTCCGGTAGCATGGTCGACCCGCCAGAGACGCTCGGCAGTGGCGTGCAGCGAGAGCGAGCGGACGCGGGCGTCGGAGTGGTCGGCGAGAGCGTCAGCCACCCTGTTACAGCCGGGCTCGTATTCGAGAGCGAAGACGAGTTCGCGCATACCCCGTCTAAGGCCTGCTACGACATAACCCATGGCCTGCAGCGTTGTCGACCAGTAGACCTCAGATTACGTCGTCAGGGTCGTGAACTTCCTGCATTCGCTGTGCTTCGGCCGCGTATTGCTCTTGGAGGTCGGGGTCATCGACCATGCCAAGATTGCCGGGTTCAGCATCGACTGCTGCTGTCGTGTCTCGGACGTCGGTGAAGGACGTGAGTGCGCGTTCCTTCCGATAGTACTGTTCTCCATCGGGCGTCGCGTAGGTGAGGATGATCAGGTTCTGTTCGTCATCGGAGTACGTTCGTTCGACAAGCCAGACACGAAGACCGTCTTCAGATTGATTTGACATACTTGTGTGTTCCCCGGTATCCACTAAGGGATTGGTGTTACGGCTTGCCGAGACTCGCTGTCTCGAAGGGTGATTCTTCGGTCGGAATGAGCAGCTCCTGTCGGTCTCCGACTCGTTCGGCCAGCTTCCGTTTCAGGTACTGTCTCGCCGTCGACGGCGTGAAGACGCCCTTGTCGAGCATATCGCCGACGACGTCTTTGAGGGCCGCAAACTGTCCCTGCAGGTGGCCGTCGCCGACCGGCTCGCCGTCGTACCAGCGCACCGTCGCGAGCGCGCCGTTCTCGACCGTCTCTCCCTGTTCGACTGTCTCCGAGTCGTACTGGAGTCCGAACCACAGCGTCCGATAGGCGGTTACCTCGAACGTCGTCGACACCACGAAGAACGCCTCGTGGTGGAGGTAGTCGAGGTGGTCAGCGACGATCTCGTCGAGGGTGAGCCCGGTGGCTCGGGGCTTCGGTTCGACGACTGTCGACGGTCGATTCTCGTCAGCGAGGTAGCCGTCGACGGCTTCTGCCTCGAGGCCATCGGCCAACTCCGCGAGGAGCTGCTTCGCCCACTTGGAGTCGGTGTCTTCGCCACCGAACGGCGACTCCGCCGAGATTCGATGTTTGAGCTTCAGATTTGCTGCACCCCAGTGGCTGTAGTGGAGCGTGTACTGTCCGTCTGTGCGTTCGTACGCAACAAGTGCGCGGTGACCCATTTGAACACTCACCTCGCAGGGCGACCGCGACTGGATCGCCCCGCACCCCTCTGGGGGGACGAACAACGCTACTCGTCGATCGGGTCGGGGGAACTGAGGTCCGCGTGGAGGACTTCGCCGTCGCGAACGACGTACCGCTTCGCCAGCACTGGGAAGCGACACTTGGTAAATCCCGCCGTCTGGATATCGAACTCTTCGTCGGCTTCGAGATGGTCGGCGAGTTCTCGCAAGAACTCGTGGGTCACGATGCCGCCTTCGTAGTCAGGGAGGCCGTTCTCACGCGCCTCGTACACCTCGAAGTCATCGTTCCCCCAGATGGTGAGCTCTCCGTCTTCGGTCACCTCCCAGTCGAGCGTCCCGAAGCAGTAGCTCTCACAGAGCTCGCGGACTGCCTGTGGATTCGATACGAATGCGCCGGTCGATGTCGTCGCAGCTTGCAGTGTCGCCATATCTGGACTTCACGGGGTTGCCCCCGTACCCCTGTCGGGGGTGATAAACAGACGCAAGAGGTGCCTCCCGACGAGGTGTGGCCGGGGACTCCAGTTAGGTGTCTGCGTGGGCATCCTCCCCGGCTCCGTCGCCCGGCCGCGTGAGAATGCTCACCTCTTCTAGGAGTTCTCTCGCGGTCTCGACTCGCTCTCGATCCGCGTCGTCCAACCGGTCGACATCGAGCCGGTTGAGATTGCTGAGTATACGATGCATCCGGTAGCCTTGTTTGAACTCTTGCTCCATCGGAAGCGCCTCACCGCTCGCCGGCGCGGAAAGACTCCTACGAGACTGGCGTCGGGGTTCGAGGAGGTCACGGCCTTAACCAACAAAACGCGGGGGGAATGCGCAGGCTGTTGGTTAACCGACGCCCAGCGCTGGCGCTACTCGAGACTGGGGCCGTAGCGAGCTGTGCCACATACCCGGCACTCCCAGATCGGTTGGCCCGTCCACGACTCATCAGGAATCGGCTCGTGGGTCTTGAACCGATGGTCGGTCGTCCGTCCACAGTTCTGACAGTCGAGTTGCTCCGTTGTCGGTACCGACGACACCTGGCTGTCAGTTTCATCCTCCCGAGCGGATTCGGTCAACACCATCGCCGGGATTAGCCACATCGCGTCGTCGGTGTCGTCGAGGATCGCGTCGAGACGCGACGCGTCGCGGATGCCGTCCCCACGCTGGTCGTAGAGGCGCGTCGGGGGCTGCTGCTGCTGCTGCGCCGTGGCTCCCTGGCCGTGGCACCCTGTCCGGTCACGGGCGGCACTGAGAAGCTGCTCTCCCTCCGCTGAGGACACCTGTACCGCGTCGGGAAGTGAGGGCCATTGCTCGGCCAGCTGGCGAGCCGGTGCCTCGTCGAGATCGTAGATGAGCGTGTAGTCGTCGACGGCCGGCTCCGCCTCGTTGGCGGAGAGGAGGTTCGCTGCCGCGCCGCCCTTCGCGACGGCGCCGTAGAACGTGGTCGACTCGACGACTAGGTGGACGATACCGAGGACCGTCGTCGACGCTGACTCGCCCGTGCTGGTGGTGTCACTCTCGAGATGGTTGCTGAGACAGAACCGGCATTTCGTCTGTCCGTCTGGAACTGACGCCCCACAGGACCGGCACTCGCCGTCGGTGGCCGTCGGCGCAGCAGGATAGCCGTCAGTGCTCGTCGCGACACGTTGCCGTCTGGGGTTACCTTCGTACCCGTCGTCCAGCCTCGTGTCCGGAACGTGGGACGCCTCGCCGGTCGGCCGCAGTTCCTCAAAGTCTGAATATCTGTTATGCATCGGTTGGCTCATAGCTTCTGTCGGTTTCGTATTTCAATGTCCGGACGCGTATGCCCGTAAGGAACTCTTGATTATGCGAGAAGGTACAACCATATATGAGTATAAGGCACGAACACTATTGCAAGAGGTGCCACGCATGTCCGAATCCTCGCGAGATGGCGTTCAGTCGTGGGATAAGTCGATGAGTGCCCGCGACCGTATTCGAGCAGTCGCCGAGACCCTTCGGGAACCGCGGTCGGTCAACTGGATCAGCGAGCAGGCCGACGCCGCCTGGAGCACGACCAACGAGGAACTTCAGGATCTCGTCGACCAGGGCCAGTTGCGTCGCGTCGAGGCCGGCGAGACGACTCGCTATCAGCCGGACTACACGCGCCTGCTCTTCGAGGAAATCCGTTCGCTCATTGAGGAGAACACGCGCGAGGAGCTGCGCAACGAATTGGCCGCGATCACCGAAGAGATCGAGAAGTGGCAGGCGACCTACGATGTCGAGACGTGGGAAGAGCTCGAACAGTCGCTTGCTGATGGCGATCTCTCAAGTGACGAACTTCACGAACGCCGTGACGTGATTACACGCTGGGAAGAGAACCTGGAGGACCGTCGCCTCATCAAGCACGCGTTGGTGCTCTACTCGGATGTCGAAGCTGCTCGCGAGCAGATGATGGACGTGGCTGACCGCGCCATGCGATAATGTCGCCTTACGGCGGGTTTGAGGCGCTATTCAACTGGTCGACGTTGTTGTCCTCGTACGCTGCCCGCCACATTGTGTGGACGGCACGCGTCACGAGTGAGACCTCAGTCACGTCGATACACGACGGTTCGGCGTCCGTCGTCGCGGCCGCGGGCGGGGGATGAAAGTGGATCTCGGGGGAGTGTGTGTTCGGGTGGCGATCGAAACGCCAGTTGACGTCGTTGCTATCGACGTAATGGAATGAATACATCCCCAGTTCGCTCCACTGGATATCGAGCCGAGCGCTCTCGGCATCGGCAAGCCCATCGCTGAGATTGATCTGCAGTTCCGTGGGAGCGACGACATCGTCGTACGCTGTGGCGTCAACGAGCGGTTCGAGGTCGAGCCAGAGGTCACGAATCCGCTGGAGTGCCGGAAGATAGATGGGTCCGAACTCGCCGGCGCGGTCGTCGTCGCTCATACAGCGAGCTGGTGCCTGGCCTCGTCGTACGCGAGTGCTGCTTGCGCGACGGCGAGGTTCTGTCGCGTCGTGCGCCACGCGGTGAGGTCATCCCAGCCCTTCGTCTCGTCGGCGTCAAGTTGCTGGGCGAGTTCTTCCGGGGACACCACATCGTACCGGTCCTCGTAGCGCCGGATCTCGGCCTTCATCTCCTGGATACTGTCAAGCAACTCCGGTCGAGTGACTTCCTCACGTAGCTCGCGGATCCGGGACATCAACACCCGATCACTGTTGCGCTTGTACAGCGTCGTTTGGCCCTCCTGTTCCGTCTCGGCGAAGCCCGTGTTCACGAGCGACTTACAGTGGCGACGCGCTGTCGGCTCGCTCACGAGGGCCCGCTCGCCGATCTTGGCTGCCGACTGCCCGTCGTGGGTCTGTTCAACGACTTCGTACACCCGCTCGAATGGCGTGGTGTCGTCTTTCCAGTCCGTTTTGACCTGCTCGTTGACGTCGTCCCACGTCTCGGTCATACTGGGTGCTACGCGGGCTAGAAACAAATAATTTTCTGAGAAAACTATCTCTTTTTGACTGTGTTCGTGCAGGAGCGTTCTCAGGCTACCTGCTCTTTTAGTGTCTCGTAATGCGCCTGGACAGTCGTCGGCGTGACGTTCCCGGACTCGGCGACAGCATACTGCGTCACCCACCGCCCCTGTTCTTGGCCGGCCGTGTAGAGACAGGCCGCGGCGAAGCCGGCCGGGTGGACGCCGGTCGTCACCCCCGCCTCCTCGGCTGCTTCGGCAAGTACTCGCGCCCGACGTCGGATCCGCTCCGGGCAGTCGAGGTCGGATGCCAGCCGTGGAATGTACATCGTCGGCCTCACGGGTTTGGCTGGGAGTCCCAGCTCCTTGTTGAGTGTCTTGTACGCGTTCGTGACCCGCGATTCTGCGACCGTCGCCACCGTCAGAATGTCGTCGAGGAGCTGCGACCGGCCGTTGCACCGGCAGGCCCCGTGGACGCTGGCCGCGGCGATCGCCTCGATAGATCTGCCACGAAGCAGATCCTCGTTTTGCGCGCTCCTGAAGAGCTGGCACGCCTGATCGCGAATCGACTCGGAGAGCTCGAGGGCACTCGCCAACCGGCGCACTTCGCCCAGCCCGTGTGCGAGGTTCCGTTCCGCTTTCGACTGAAACCGCCCACGGGTCTGCTCACGGCGCATCCGCGCGAGTCGCCGTCGCTTCTGCCCGGAAAGTTCGTTCCCGTTCGCGTCGGTGCCGCGACCGATTTCCGTCGACAGGCCGCGATCGTGGCGGGCCGCAGTGAGTGGGGCACCCGTCCGGTCGCGCTCGTCTTCGTCGAACCCTCGCCACTCTGGCCCGTGGTCGAGACGTTGCTCCTCAATAACGAGGCCACAGTCCTCGCAGACGGTTTCGACTGCGTTGGTGGTGACCCGGCCGTCGCACTCGGGACACTGATTCGACTCCGTGTCGGTCTGGACGTCTTCGTCGAACGCTGTCTCGTAGATGTCTCTGGTTGCCATGGATACACACGAGGGAATACACGCGCATCGCGTCTCTCGGATTGCCCTCATCCATCAGGGGGCACATACACACCACAGGGGGCGGTGGTGACACCGATGGACCGCGGTGGCGAAAGCCCGGCCGCGCAACGGCGCCCTGGCGCCGTGAGCTGCCCGGACCGTGGAGGTGGTGGGAGGTGGCGGTGACCGCGTACACACCAGCAAAAAAGGGGGAACGATGACCGGCTATTCCCACCACCGACCGCGCTCTGGGAAATGAATCGTAGTCCACCCGGTAACGGCCAGTGAGACGCGCCCATCGTACCAGTTCCGGGCCGCCTTGTGAATACGCACCTGCTCACCCTCTTCAATCCACGGCGCATCTGATTTCTCCCAAATCGTCACCTTCGTTTTCCCACTGTCGTCCGCGACCAGCCCGACTTGAGCGATGGCCGGCGAGTCCGCATCCCAGAGTACCTCGACCCGACCCTCAACGCACACCTCTTTGCGATTGATGTCCTCGATCTTCCCGATGGGAATCACCGTCCCAGGTGCCGTCTGTAACTCCTCGAACACCCCGACGACTGCACTCGTCAGGTCTTTCCCACCGACGACGGCTTCACCCAGCCGCCGGCCAATCGCTGCTCGCGACCAGCCATCCAACTTCTCGGCCAACCGCATCGACTGTTTGTTCACCGCTGCCAACTGCTCCTGCGTGAGCTCTGCACGGGGATCGTCTCGCTCCGGGTCCGCTATCGGATTCACGCTCGCCGCCCGCTTCTGGAACTCCACACGCCTCTCAGCGCTCCGCTTCGCTGCGATGTCTCGCGTCCGCTTCGCGCGTCCCTCCTGTGTTCCCAGTTCGGCTTGGGCACTGATGCGCTCCAGTTCGGCTTCCCGCGCCCGAATGCGCTCCTCCTGTTCGAGGGTAACACCGTGAATCCGGTCCTCGCTCGTGTCCGCGATCCCGTCCGGGTGGTTCGCATCCACCTTCGCCTGCGTCTCCTGCTCGACCGCCGCCTCGAACTCCGGCGTCTCGTCGACGACCGGGAAGCCATCTTCATCGACCGCCTGCTCGCCCGCGTTCTCGAATGCCTGTTCATCCACCGTAACGACCTTGCTACTAGAGCTGTTACTTGACATTGGGACTTCACCAAGTTCCGAAGGCGCTCACGCGCCGACACCGCGATGCTGCTACATCGCGGTTTTCCGACGACAACGACCGACAGAACCATCTGCGCGCTCTCGCTCGCGCCTTCGCGAGCGCCCTACCGGGCGCGAGCGAGAGCGCGCCTGCATGAGGTGGCCCCAACCAGCACCGCGCGCCGACCCGCCCGGAGCGAGCGGCCAGCGGAGAAAGCGTGGGGGGTGAGCAGCTACGCCGCGCAACCCCTCGCGCTTTCCCGCTGGCGTCGAGGGCACATGCACTTTAGCCCGGAACGGGCGCGGGCGGTGTGGAGAGCGCCCGCATGCCCGGAATGGTCGGTCGCGAGCGACGCGGAGGGCGGCAGCGGCGAGCGGGGCGGGCCGTGACGCACACACCTGTCCAGCCGGCCGCGACACTCGGTGACCCAGCTACCGTCCTGGTGGACTCAGAAAGGGCGAGGTCGTCTCGGTCGTCCCCCGACCCCGCAAGCACCGCAGGCACGAGGCGCGCAGCGGTGGTCGCGGGATGCCGAGCGGCCGAGGGCTTTCGAGTGGCGTCGCCGGCACTAGGTGTTCGGCATCGCCATTCGGAGACCTGTTACTCGTCGAGACGCTGAAGCAATTGCGAGACGTAGGGACTATTCTCCCAGCTCCGATGCGGGCTGATCGTCGTGAGCAGGGTTCGAGCCGCCTCGTGGCTCAGATGTCCGTTCCGAGCGTAGTCGACGATGAGTCGCGGCGTCGGGACGATCCGTGGGCCCTGCAACACGGCGTGAATCAGCGGGAAGTTCGTCCCACCGAACTCGTCGGTGAGAAAGCCGTCGACGTCGAGCGCGTTCGCGAGGACGATCCCGTCGGTTTCGCCGTCATCGAGGCCGAACGTCGGCCGAGAGTCTGGCGTTTCATCGCGGTCGTATGGATCTTCGACCGTGTAGTGGCCACGGGCCGCGAGGGCGTTACTCGCGGCTGCGGCGTGGATGTCCTGATACTGCGTGATGTCGCGGAGTTCTGTAACGACTTCCGGAGGGACGAACACCTCACACGAGGTGAGCAGATACTGGAACGGGTCGGGAACATCGGTACCGACGGCCGCGTCGGCTCGGGGAACCGCGAGACTAACAAGCGCGCTGGTGTCGGCGACGATCGTTCGCAACCGCCGGCCGCTCATCGCTCGTCGTCGCCTGCGGGCTCAACCACCGTCGCGTCGCCATCGTAGATGTCGACGTCGTCGGGGGCAGCGAGATCGAGTGGTTCATCCTCGAGATCCGCTTTGAGAAGCCGGAGGCGCTGGGCGGTCTCGGCGCCGACCAACTGCTTGACTGTCTCGAACTCAAGCTGGTCGTCGTAGTACTTCGTCGCGACCAACTCCTGAAATGTCTCGCTGTCGGCCGTGTCTTCGATGTACTCCCGAATCGCCTCGACAAGCAGATCCGTCCGATCCTTATCGAAGAGCTCCGCGATCGCATCCAGCCGGTCGACGAGATACTCCGGCGACTGGAAATGGACCCGTCGCGGGTCGTCGCTTGCGCTCATTCTATGTGCAAGTTCTGCACATAGAGTGATAACCGTTTCGGCGTTTGCACAGAGCTTGCACATCGGGCCCTGACAGAACCGTCCCGCCAGTCTCAGTCGGCGGCCTGAGTGTTCAGCTCCTCGAGGAACCAGCTGGCTGCCGTCCCGATCCGAACGCCGTCTACGTTGCGCATCTCAAGCCCGTTCGTGGCGGTCCGAAACGGCTCGTCGTCGACGAGGATGCGGTGGATGACTGTCCGGACCGATTCTGTTCCGTATCTATCGACGATAGCAGCGACCGCTGAATCGAAATGTGCGTCGTCGTGATCGGTTCGTGGGTTCTGTGCCCGTTCGACCACGAGGTCGACCACCTCGTTGACTGATGCATGCTCGGGATTCCCGGTTTGCTCCCGTACGTTATAGTGAGGCTCAGCATCAGGCATTTCGGGTCACTCCGTGGTGTCGTCCGTATCAGTCGTCGCCGGTTCGGTGTCTCGGTGCCGACGGATCGTAGCGAGAGCCTCTTCAAGGGTGTCCACACTCTCGATCCCCGCGATTTCATCGTTGATCTCGTGGAGGAGTGCGGCACGCTCAACAGCGGTCTCGTCGCCGGAGGTGGTGTCGATCGACTCGACCCGAACTTGACGCACTTCCTGCCACCCGCAGTCCCAACAGGCCTGCGTAATCTCGAGGCGCTCGTCGGCCTCGGCCGCGAGGACTGCGCCCCGAAGCGACGTCGAAAGCGGCTGCTCCGGGCCGACCTCAATGGTGAGGGGTGCGCCGCAGGCGGGACAGTCCATAGGTATCTCGAGGAGTGCCCGTCTGTTGAAGATAGCGGAGCAACGGGACAGACACACAAACAGCGCTGTTGAGAGCAGCGGGTAGGTCTACGACACTACCACGCTGGCCGATTTCTACTCGTGACGACGGTTGCTCGGTGCGTCAGTCCGAGACGAGATGGGGGCTGAGGTCACGTGTCCAGTACGTCGCGAGCCCGCCAGGGCTACAGCGCCCGCACAGCTGCAATGGGCCTTCGAGATGACCCAGTTCGACACGGAAGCGCGTCAGCGCCGCGAGGGCGTCGACGACCAGTCCACAGCCGTCACAGGCGACGTGATCGCGCTCGTCGGGATCCGGCCGCGTCTGAATCGCGCAGTCGACGCAGATGGGGTGCGTGACCCGCTCATCTTCCCCCCAGGTATGCGCCTCGCCAGTTTCGGTACCGGGCGGCGCGTCGCAGAACGCACACCCTGTGAGCGTCTGCTGCATCACTCGCCCTCCGCGTCGGTGTCGCGTGCGGCCGCCCAGCCACGGTGGAAGACGGCCAGCTGCGTCGATGAGTCGAACGCGGTACCGCTCGGCTCGTGAACCAGAACTTGGTCTTCGGGAATCGGAGTGACGACGTCCGCGTCGACGAGGTCGCTGACCAGGCGCTGGGCAGTCCCGTCGTCGACGTCCGCCGTGTCGACGCTGGTGGCGTCGCGGTCCTGGGCGAGCTGTCCCTTCTCAAACTGTTCGTAGTCGCGACTCGTGTCGTCGTGCGGATCGGGACCAGGCATGGTGAGTCACGCAGCGCACGCTGTCGCGCGCTGCACACCTCCCGGCGCCAACAAACAGCCAGGGCAGACAGCGTCAGTCCGGTCGCGGGTCGCGATAGCCGATGACTGCGATGTCGTCGATGAACAGGACGCCCTTCATGAAGTCGAGCTTGGTCAGGCTGTGCTGGTAGAGGTTATGCCGCCCGAGATAGTTCACCGGCACCACCAGACAGCCGAACTCGATCTTCGGTCGGCTGTCCTTCTGGGTGCGGTACCCCTTCTGGAACTTGAGGAGGTCGTCGCTGACGTTCTTTCGCTCGCTTTTCTCAACCTCGATGGCGATGCGGGCGTCGGCGTCGTAGAGGTCGACGCTGTAGTTGAACCCCAGATGCGACCAGAGCTTGCAGTTCGGATTGAAGCCACCTGCCGCATCTCCCTCGTACTCGTACTGCGAAAGGCCGTCAGCGATCGTGGCATCGAACCCGCCGACCTCCGTGTGTTTCGTCGAGCCGTCGAAGACGGTGGCCGGGACAGCATTGACGGCTTGCCGAATCGACGCCAGCGCATCGTCCGGAAACGCCTCGGACGAGGTTTGAGCGCGGCGCTCACTCAGTTTGGTGACCTCCTCGACGACGACCATACTCGCTCTCGAGGAGTAGCGGCCCGATAAAACCCGTCACGACGGCTGTTCGAGCCGACTGGCTGCCAGGATATACTCACCCAAGGAGTCGGGCGGTGGGTGGGGGCGAGGGTGTGGGTCCAGCCTACCGTTAACCAACACTGTGTCGGTATCGGTCGGAAATGTTGGTTAAAGCCAGCGACCTACGGCGTTCGGAGCTCTCGAACTGGCTTCACGACGAAGGTATCTGGCTCGCTGGCTGCCGCCTCTCGCGTGTCCGCCGTCGTGGTCGTCGACCGCGTGAGCTGGGTGATGAGCTCGCCGCGAACAGTTCGTCGAGGGACGGTGGTCTTGTGCCAGCCAAGTCGGTCGTCGAAGTGCCGCTTCTGGAACTGCTCGCCGACGTCCTCGCCGGCGACGTACTGCGTCCGCGTCGACCGCCCGACCTGGTGGGAGATGAAGACCGCGCCCACGGCCTCGTGTGTGAGCTCGACGAGGGCACACTCCACGAGGGCGACGACCGACTCGTGATCCCGGTCGGTCGGAACCGTCATCTCGAGGTCCGCCCACGGCACCTCACTGTTGGTGGTAGTTCCTGCGTGATCCGCTGCTCGTGACTTGCTGCGTCGTTCCGAAGCCATCGTTTATCGGGGGCACGTGATGCGCCCCTCCACCCCCTCGCGGGGGCGACAGACACCACCGACACACACCCGCTCAACCTATGCGCTAAATCTGATAGATTACTGAATCCAAACTCTGGGTGACGGCCCCTCGGCCTGAGAGAGCCGGCGGCCTTCGCACATTGCATATCGCCTCTTCCTTTGGACGAAATCCGCGATATGCAAGACGATATGACGCTCTCAAATAGTAGAAGAACCCCGTCGGGCCGTTTTGAGGGCGTATAAAATACCTCGACGGATTCGCGATCAACTCTGCCATTTCTAAAATTGCTCGACGACAGGGCAACGAAGGTGATATCTGGCGTATCAGGATTTTCGGATCGCTACTCTACCTGCTCTGGATCTCTCGAAGTTCCTCAGCTCAGTGCCTCGAATTCTGAGATACCCCGTTTTCCCTCGATTATGGTCGTGTTAGCTGCTGAAATTGCTCGACGGGGATTTAGAAGGATCTGGCATTAGTCTGTGTCACAGATATCAGAGTTTCGAGGAAAGTCTATGAATTAGAATTGTTCAGTAGGCCCAGCTGATTCCTCCTCGACTTGTTCGTACATCTCATCTGGGAACGGGAGGCTGCCCCAGATCGAGTAGGGACATTGGTCCTGGCCGATGCAGTAGCGTTGTAGATCGTCGTTATCGCAGTTCATCGGCAATGGCGTGTCGCCGTCGATGGTGTTTGAGAACTCGTAGCGAACCTGATACTCGGTCTCCTGCTCGTCGTACCATGGCCACCGGGAGAAGACGTCCTTGAGGTCCGCGACGATCTCGTCGAGGCTGCTGTCCTGATACTGCGGGAGCCACATCACCATCCGTGCGAAGTTATAGAGGTCCTTCCGGACGGGCTTCTTCTCGTGTAGCCGCTCCTCCATATTCGCCATACAGGGAAGTTCGAAGAGGTCCTCGATCTCTCGCACCTCGATCTGTTCGGCGCCGGTTCCGGCTCGTCCGATTCGGTACGTATTGACGCGCCCGTCGCGGTCGATCGTAACGGCTGAGTGGGACTCGTGGTCGGCCAGCGTCTTCGCGAGACTGCTCGGACTTGAGATCCAGTCCGTTACTGAGGATTCCCAGTCGTCCTCGGCGTCGTACGCGGCGACCGCTCGGTAGAGCTCTTTCGCCGTGTGGAACTCACCCTTTTTTGCGATGTCGTCGGGGGCGTCACTCAGAGCCCGTCGAAGGACGCGAATCGTCCGTTCCCCACGGTCCCAGTTCCGCCAGATTCGCTCGTGATGGCCGGTCTCGAGGAAGCGGTCGATCCGCTCCGTAATCCCCGACTCGTTCGTGGTCAGCCACGTCAGCTGGTCGTCGGAGAGCCCGTCTTCTTGCACCCGCAGGAGCTTTTTGAACGCCCGCTCAGCGTAGCCACGATACTTGCTGTCGAAATCACCGACCGGGACGTACAGGTTGTTGTCCTTCACTCGCGTCAGGATCTCCCCTCCGTCACTCCCTGTCGATGACTCGCCCTCCGCTCGAACAAGGCATTTGCGTGACGCCGCCGCCATCGGGATTTCGAGGTATAGGCCCTCCCCGAACTCCGGCATCTCTGTGATGTCCGTACAGACCCGACCAGGGTGTGGGCCATCCTCGCCGGGCTCCTTGCTGTACAGCACGTCGGCGATGTCCTGCTGGAGTGACCCATCGCCGTGGGCCCGAATGAGGGAGGCGAGATTGTTGACGTACAGCTCTCGGATGTCGTAGAGTACCTGGATGTTCCGTGGTGACGCGTGCTCGAACTTCGGGTGCTCTTTCACACAGATCGCACTCAACGTCGCGAGCACGGCGAGCGTCCCCGGCTCGTCGACAAACGGCTCCTCGGCGGCGTCGGCACGAACCTGCTCTTTGAACGCTGCCGTCCCGAACCGCTCGACGTCGTTCACGAGGTCCTCGGGTTGGTCCTCGCCGTCGACGACGTATCGATTGTAGCCACGCGTAAACAGCTGGTTGATGCGGGTCTCACCGTACTCCAGCGGGAGTGCCGCAACCCGATACGCCATGTCCTCGTCGTCGGTGGGC
>NZ_CP070336.1:0-2144 GCF_016917835.2 Halobacterium sp. BOL4-2
GTATACTGTGCCGATTTCGGAGAGTACGGACGGTCCTTACCGCTTTTTCGCTCGTGCAAGTGAGGTTGAAAATAGCTTCATGCGGCTCGCTGAGGAATAGGTTTTCTCTCAGCACTTGGCCGGGTGAAATCTGACCAATTACCCCGCGCCGTCTTGCGGTTTTCAAGACGGCCTAACCTTTATGTGGGTCCTATCCGACGAAAGTAGTAACTCAAGAAGTGGAAAGAAGGCCGGGAGAAGGCCCAACTTGGACACTTGGTGATTCTCCCCCTGACGGCTTAGGCGTTTCCCCGAGCGTTGAGGCTAGTCAGCAGGTTGTAGAACCGCCGGAAGGAGCGGAGAGGCGGCGGTCGTCTTGCGCGGCGCGAGCGCCCCGAGCGCCGCGAGAGCGCCGCCAGCGCGGAGCGGGGGCTTGCCCCCCGACCGCGCAGCCGCTCCGCCAGAGCGACCGCAGGGAGCGCCATCGAGAGGCGGTGCGGGGGCGGTCGCGGTGAGTTCCAGCACTCAGCCAGACGATAGCAGCCAGTCTGCCCCCCACTCTCGGCAGCCTTTGTCTAACCGGGCAGACGTGGAGAATCGGCCTTTCGCGGCTCCTACCGTGCGTTTAGCTGAGCGGGAGGGGACGAAGCTCCGCGAAGAAGTGACCTACGACAGTCTCGACGGAGTGGAAGCGCATACCTGCGCGACCTCGACGGAGCGATGGGAGAGCTGGTACGAGGATTCGCGCCAGACGCAAGTTGTCGTCGAGAACTCGAAGGGCGAGCGCACCGGATTTCGACAGCCGAACCGTTTCACGCCAGAGTACCGCGAAATGCTGTACGCGAAGGCGCAGAGCCTTGAGCGGTCGCTTCGTGAGAAGTGGGGACGGCTGTTACACACGGGGATGGTGACGCTGACGGCGAGCACGACCGACGATGACGGGAACCTGCGCCCGCCGGTCGAGCACCTGCGCGACCTGTTGGAGTCGTGGGAGGCGGTGAGGCGGGCGCTGAGCCGCGTTCTCGACGGGCGAGAGTGGGAGCGGCTGGCTATCATCGAACCGCACAAGAAACGCTCTGCGGGCTACGCACACGTCCATATCGGTGTGTTCGTGAAGGGGCCGATAGTGGCGGAGCAGTTCCAGCCGGTGCTTGACGCGCATCTGAAGAACTGCCCGGCGGCAGGCGAAGAAGCGCACCAACTGTTTGACGAGGACGGCGAGCCGGACGCTGTTTCCGTTCATCGAACCGCCGACGAGCGGAACAACGACGGCATCGAGAACCTCGGGGCGTATCTCTCGTCGTACATGGCGGGAGAATACGGGCTTGAGGCGACTGAAATGCCCGAATATGTCCAAACGTTCTATACGACGATGTGGGCGACGGGTACGCAGTGGTGGCGGCCCTCGAACGGTGCGCAGGAGTATATGCAGCCGTCAGAGGACGACGACGAGGACGACGAGGAATTGGCGGAGAATTGGCGATTGGTCGGGATATCGCCGTCCGGCGACATCGAGGAGGACGTTATCGAGATAGACCCTGAGGCGGCCCGAGGTTCTGTCTACCGCCGTTTGAGACGCCACCCTGACAGGGACTTAGGCGGCTAAGCCCATCCCGCCACAGGGCACATAACCGCCCCTCAGGAGGCGTAAGACCGGGCTTAGGCGCACCAATCTATATAAGCCCGTCCGTCCTAAGACCGGGTAAGCATGGGTAAGACCATCAGTTTCGTGGCGACCGAGAAACTGGCTGAGTGGCTGGAAGAGGAGTCAGAGCGCCGGATGACGACGATTTCAAGTACGGCGCAGCAGCTACTCGCTGAGAAGTATCGAGAGGAACAGCAGGGAGAGGACACGGCGGCTCGGGACGTTCCCGAGCCGGAGGACGAGGACGTTGGTGAAGAAGACCCGGAACCGGATGCCCTCGACCGCCACCCGGACAAGTGGTACCACCCGGACAGCAAACAGCACGACTACGCTGTCCACTTATCGGAGGGTGACAGGAAGTACTACAAGACGCGAGACGGCGCTGCAAAGCGTCTCCGTCGTGAATACGAATGACTGACCGGCATATAGAACCGGGCGAAGACGACGCGGTAATGGTCGTCTCAATCCAATTCGCGGAGGACTTGTTAGAACCGGGGCAGATACCAGACGTTCCTGAAGG
>NZ_CP070337.2:0-49847 GCF_016917835.2 Halobacterium sp. BOL4-2
AGCCCAGTAGAAGTGGAGTGGATCGCCACGTATCGTATGAGGCGCGACGCCGAACTCATAGTACGACGCCAGCTCCGAGTCCCACGACCACTCGACGGTAAGCGAGCGTTGGCCGCGGTCCACTTCGACGCCGGCGAACTCGTTCTCAAGGAACCCGATGTCGTAGCCTTGGCTGCTCGCGTACGACGCGAGATTATCATGGGCCTCCGCGACGCACTGTGAAATAAGGTTCCCCGACGCGCCAACGAGCGCGGACTCCGCCGAGTCGAGGAACGCCTGCCGCGCCTCGTCACTGTTGGCGTCAGGAACGGCGACCTCGAGGGTCGCGCCCAAGGGATCCGTCTCGAGTTCGAGACTGAACTCCAGGCTGACCGTCGCCGCAGGATTCTCAGCCATCGATGGATCACGTGTAGACCTTGAGGAGTTCGTCGGCCTGTTCGCGGAGTTCCTCGGCTTTTGACTCGGCACCATACACCTGACTGTTATCTGGGATGGAAAACGAGGGGCGTTCCGTGAGGTCGGCGGCGGCTCGGAACGCGACCGCACGCCGAACGTTCTCGGGAATCCCCTCATGGCCGTAGTCGAACTCCACGTAGACGGCGTTCGACAGCGACACGAGGTCGTCGTCCATCGCGTGGACGTCCAGATAGAGCTCGCTGACGCCGCCGTTGTTGATGCGGACCCAGTAGTCCTCGCCGCGATGCCGCATCCCGACGCCACCCGAGTACTCGTCGCTGACGACCCAGTCGTCGTAGCCACCCTCGCTGTTCACCACGAGGAGCTCGTTGACGGCGTCGACGTCCCGTCGGTTGAGCGTGATGCGCGTGTACGCCGCGACGCTCTTGTCAACAGGTGGTTCGAGGGCATGCTGTTCACCACGCGCGATGCGGATCTTCTGCTTCTTGTCGTCGCGATCGCGGCGCCGGCGTTCGTGCTTCGGGCCAGCCTCAAGCAAGGCGTCCGAGTTCTCCCGGCGTCGATGTCGGTCTCGTTCACTGGCGCCATGCACGAGCCCGCCTCGAGTCTGGATGTCGTGCTCGTCGTTGCGCGTCTTCGGCCCCGTCGGAATGCTGACTGCGGCGGCCTCGTCGATGCCCTCGGGTTCGTACCAATGCCTGGAGAGCGATTTCTCCAGCGGCTCAGTCTGGCTGGTGACCGCGTCGACGGCGATCCGGTTGTCCTGACTGACATCCCCTGGCAAGTCCGCGCTTCGAAGTGCGCGACGGACGTAGTCGAGGGTGGTGTAGCCGACGGGAGCCATCCAGGATTACGCCTCCTCGAGAGTGGCGCGGCGTTCGCCGATCGCATCTTCGACAGTCACGTACTCGGTCGCACCGGCGACAGCGTCGAGATGATTGTCGGCCTCACCAGCCTCGACGTCCTCGACGATCTCCTTGGCGTCCTTATCGAGGAACTCCTCGAGATCGAACCCGGACCCAGTGTCGTCACCAGCACCGGCATCATCGACATCCTGATCGTCGACGAGCCGGAAGTCCCCGCGCTCCTCGATGAGGTACCTGGCGAACGCCTCAGAGACGTCCACACGATCGCCGGCGGACACCCGGCGGTCGATGCCACGGAGGTAGACTTCGCCGCCCGTGGTTTTCTCAGCGACCGGCATGGTCAGGCCCCTCCAGTTCCAGTGACAACCCACCCACTGGGAGAGCCGTCGACGTTCTTCACGGTTGCCGTCGCGCCGGCGCTCGTGAGGTCCCCCGGACCAGTACCCACGAAGTTGGCATCGTCGAACGACAGCTTCGGCGTGTTCGCGCCGCCGTTGTGGACGACCGTGACCTCGTGGCCCAAGCGAGCCGCTGCGCTCAGGTCGACTATGTTCGTTCCGTCACCGGTGACAACGTGCGTTCGTACTTCTCCGTCGACTACCGTGTCCGCACCGTTGTTGGGTTCGTCTGTCGCGACGTACGGTGATCCCTCGCCCTCGAAATGGGCGCGAACCCGGGCATTAGTGGTGCTCAACTCGACCACCTCAGACCGTCGCCGGCTGGATGTCCGTGACGAGCACGCCAGCCTGCATCTGCTTGATCTGGAAGTCGAACTGTGCCTCCATCCAGTTCCGCGAGTGGAGCTTCTGCTCGTGGACCTTGTCCGTGTCCGTCGTCTGCTCGAGCTCCATCTGCTCGAACGCGCCGAACGCGAGGTTGTTCGGGTCAGTGAACATCATGTACTCGTCCGGCCAGCCGTTGACGCCGACGAGGTCGTAGTCGAACGGCGTCATCTCACTCTCACCGAGAATCACCGCGCTCCCGATAGGGTCCTCACGCTCGGTCAGCCCCATCGCGTAGCTCTGGACGTTGTTCGGGCTCGTCAACAGCGTTGGCGAGAACTGGTCGCTGTTCCGGTACCGCGCAGGCAGCGTCTGGATCGCCTGGTTGAACAGACTGGTGTCGACCGGCTGCGGGGTCCCCGAGCCGTCCGTGTTCGCAATAGCGGGCATCGACCCCGCGTCCGCGGTTGCAGTGTCCTCCAGGCCGATTCGCGTGGAGTCGCCCTGACCGTCGACGGACTGCGTGTCGCCTTCGGCACGCGCGAGCCAGCCCGTGAACGTGGTGTCAAGACTGGCCGCGCCACCCACCGTCTGGAGGCTCCCACTGGAGGCGCCGGCGCGGATGCCGATCAAGCCGAGGTCGTTCCCGTACCGCTGGATGAACTCGTCGATGATGTACTGCCCGAACTCGTCCTCGCTGTAGTGCGTGTTCTTTAGCGCGTCACGCCGCGGCTCGACGAGGATGTAGTACTGCTGGTCGGTTGCGTTGAACTGCACGCGCCCGGACTCCGCGTTCGAACTCTGGGTCCGACTGCCCTCCTCGTCGCGGGTGTGTCCAGAGAGCTGGGGGACGCCGAACTGCGGGACGTCCATCTCCAGTCGTTCGAGGACCATCGTGTCGGCCATGCCGAGGATCTGGATTCCCTCCTGCATCCGGTCAAGGAACTCCTCGGTCAGATCTCGCGGAAGCTGGAAGCCGTTCAGCTCGCTGAGACCGATGTCTTTCTGCGTTGCGCCTGCCAGTTCGTTCTGCCGGCGGACTGCGTCGATAGTGTTAGTAGTACTCATTGTCTTCAGGAGAGCGCCTTGCCGAGCCGTTCGAGGCCGGATTCGTCGCCTTCGTCACTGTCGTTCGCTGCGGCCGCGTCGACCTGGTCGCTGCCACCACTCTGCCGGGCGATCGAGTCGATGCGGGTGTTCGCCGTCTCGACCTCGCTCTTCAGCTCCTCGATCGCGTCCGCGACCGACTTGTCCTCGTCAGCGCCCAGAGCAGCCTTCGCAGCGTCCTCGGGCACCTCGTAGGATTCGCCACCGATCTCGATTTCCGCCGTCTTCGGCTCGGGACCGGTGAGCGCCGAGGTGAGGTTGTCGACGGCCTGCGTGAGTTCGTTGATCTGTTCTGCGTTCTGCTCGGCGAGCTCCTTTGCGTCGGAGCCACCGTTGTCGTCGTCGGGGTTGTCGTTGGTCATGTCAGAGTCAGTGTCGCCGTTGGTGGCGTCGACATCGTCATCGGTGTCGACGCCAGGGTCGTCCGCCGAGTCACCGTCGGACGCGTCCTTGTCTGCCTGTCCACCACTTCGGGAGTGCTCGTCGGGCGTCTCCGAGAGCTGCGAGCGGCGGAGGCTGTCTGGGTCGCCACGACCGCCGCCGGGAAGCGCCTCGACGACGGACTTTCCAATGCGCTCGAAGAGAGACTTCTCGCCCGGCTCACGGGCGCCCTCCTGTTCGACCGCGGTTGAGAGGACGCCCCAGAGCCGTTCGGCCTCATCCTCACTGTGGCCGCGCTCAAGCGCCTCCGAGATGAACCCATTTGGGTCACCGAGGTAGCTGCCGAGGCGCTTCTCAGCAGCACCGGCCGTCTTGGTGTCGAGAATCTGGGCGTCCGGCACCGCGGGGATGTCCACCGTGGACACCTCCCGCATCAGGCCGTCGACGAGCTCCCAAACGAGTTCGTCGTCCGGGATCTCGGAGGCATCGACGTCGTCCAGTTCGTCCTGCTCGTAGGGGCCATCCCAGGCGACGGAGTCAGCGCCGATGCTGTACCCGGAGAGGATCCCGTCGGAGACGAGACTCCAGAGCTCGTCGTTGTGGTACTGCCACTCCTGCACCCACGCCCCGGCTGGGACTTCCTCGCCGCCGATCTCCTCGGGTTCGTCGAGAACCTCGTTGCGCTCGAGGCTCAGCCAGTCGTCGGGGAAGACGGCGTGCATGATGCCGCCGCCCGCCTCGCCGGCGTCCTCGAACGTCTCGAACTGGTCGGCGAACCCGCGGATAGTCTCCTCGCGGGCGTAGTCGTTCTGCAGGTCGACCTTGTCTGGCACCATCACGATGCCGGCCGCCCTCTGTTCGCTGTCGTCTTTCTCGGCGAACGAGACGTCCTTCCGGAACGCCTCGCCGCCGGCCTTCGTCACCGGAGGCATCGCTTAGCCTCCATCCTGTTCGTCGTCTTCGTCGACAGCGTCGTGGGCGTCCTTGGTCTTGTCGAGCTTCTGGGCACGACCGGTGCCGAGGACGCCACGCTTGCTGCCGCGCTTGCTGTCGCTGTTGTTGCTCATGGATTCGAGTAGGAGTCCGTGGTGCCCGGTCGTGCCTCGCTCGGGGGAGTCGGGCGCTCCCCGAGGTCATCGGCGCAGTTTAAATTGGATTTTTAACGGTGCCACCAGTGGTATTGCAGAGGTGCCACCGATGAAGGAAGACACAGAAGGTGAGATTTCACGCGAACCACCGGACCCGGATCAACTGAAATCCATGCGCGACAGTGCAGTCAATTCCAATCATCTTAATCGTAGCACGGCACAGCAGGAGGTCCGGGCCCAGATTCTCCAGACACAGCAGTTGAACTACGACGTCCACCTGCTCAATGAGGAACTGTCAGATTTGAATAGTAGGCTGAAATCATACACAACTTGGTCGCGACGTTTGACCTTAGTATTGATTGTTTTAGGACTCCTGCAGCTCGCCTTTGCAGCCATTCAGATTGGTGTAATCTAATCTCGGTTAGATCGAGACATCGTCTGGGATGTCGCCGGGGTCGGGCGTCGGTCCCTCGGGCAGGCGGTCGTGGAAGTTCGTAATTTCGAGGTACGGGTACTCGAGGCGAATCGAATCGTAGTGGTAGCCGCCGGCACTCCCAGCGTTCACGAGGCCCGCCCACTCCGATGGCGGGACGTCGACGTACGCGTACAGGCTGCTCGTTCCTTCCTCTCGCTTGAACGAGAGGTAGAGAGTCTGTTCCTCGTAGTCATACAAGCCTTCGTCGAGGTTACTGGAGTTGAACTGCACCTGCTCGATGGGGTCTTTCTCGGCGAGCGTGCTCTTGACCGCCGACCAGTCCCGGCTCCCGACCTTGTACTCTTCGGGCGGCTCGTGGATCGCCTCGGTCTCACCTTCGCCACCGGGGTTGCCCCCGAACTCCTCTTCGAACTCTTGGAGGGTCATGGTGCCGTAGGGGTCACCCAGCGGCTCCAGTCCGAGCTCTTCGCGCGCTTCGTCGACGGTGCCGACGCCGGCGAGCCGCATCGCGCGGACGCGCTGCTCGGCCATCTGCGCTTCCTGCTTCGGCTGGTCGGCACCCCGGAGTTCGTATTCGAGTGTCCAGTCGTCGACGCCGAACGCCGTCTGGTGGAGGGTCGCGTACAAGCGTTGGGCGAACTTGTGTTGCTCTGGCTGGATGACTTCCAGCGCGAAGTCCTTGTCCTGCTGGCCGGAGTTCGACCGATTACTGGTGTCGGTAACCCCGATCTTGATCGGCGGCATCTCCAAGACCTTCGCGATCTCGTGTTCGTTCTTCTCGCGGAACTGCCGGAAGTCCATCTCCTCACTGATCCCCTGCCCCAGCGGCTCTAACTCGATCTCGACGTCATCGTCGATCTGCTGCTGGAACTTCTCAACCTCGAGGATGACCGCGCGATGGCTTTCTTCGCGGAGGCCGTCGAGCATCGCCTCAAGGTCGTTCCGGGACTTCTCGGTGAGTTCACCACCGGTGACCTTGATGACGAACCGAGGGATGGTGTCGTTCTGGAAGAACTCCCTATTGTAGTCCTTCGCCGCCTCGTCCGCACTGATGGTGCGGATGGCACTGACCCAGTCGGGGACGCCGTAGTCGTCCTCCAGGGGGTTCGGATTCTTGATGAAGATGAGCTCGTTCGCCGCTTGGTTCTCGAGGGCGTCCGCGGAGGCGAGGGCAACGTCGCCAGTCTCGCGGTCGACGAACACCGGTTCCTTGTCGTCATCGTCTGTCGTCGAGTAGGTGACCGTTGGGGGGTCGTCGCCGTTGTCGATGTACGTGGGTTCGAGGCCACGGTACCGGTCGCCGAACTCACCGAAGTACCGTCGGCGGCCATTCCGCACCTGGACGTACCCACGGGAGGCGAACTCGGCGACGTCACCGTCGACGAAGCGGCCGTCCTCGGGATGCTGGGGCTGGTCGTGCCCAATCGCGCCCTGGGGTCGGCGAACGCGAATCGTGCGCGCGGGGACGTGCGCGAGGCCGACTGGCTTCCCCTCGTTATTTGTGAGGACTTCGAGTGCGAGCCAGCCGACGAGGTGGTAGTCCTGCCTGGCGAGCTCCTTCACTTCCTCCGGCGTGGCGGGTTCGGCTGCCCGGTTCGCGGACGTCTGCCACGTGCTCTCGGGGCCACGCCAGAAGTCACGGATGACGTCCCGTTCGGTCTCGTCGGCGTCCTCCGCGCCGACGTACGGATGGGGGACGATGTCGAAGCCGTACCCGACCTCGTACCGCGATTTCTTCCGGATGCCCGTCGCGAGTGTCTCGTTCAGCTCGAGGAAAGAGGCGAGTCGGTCGGGGTTGTAGGGGGGTTTGACGCCGACGCCGAGGGTTCGGATGCGGCGGTTGGCGAGCTGCGTGCTTGTTTCGGACTTCGACAGCGAGGGCTTGTCGCTCACGCTCTCAACGCGAATCGTTGCCGCCGTGCCGTCATCAGTGCTGGATGTATCCTCACTCATAGGTAGGAAATTGCGCTATCGTCACCGTTGTCGCCGGCGCCGTCCCGACCGTCGAACCGCCGCAGAATCTTCTCTGCGATATACCATGACGCCACTAAGTCTGGCGTGTGCCCCTGCAGCCGACCATCATCCAACTCCAGGGACTCCATCGCCGTGATGAAGTCCTCCGTCGCCGAGTGATCGCGGTAGAACTGCACCATCCCGTTGCCGACAAGCCGCCGCAGCCGCGGGATGCCGTTCTCCCACGAGTGTTTCTGCGACCCCGTATCCAGCCCAGTCACCTTTGCAGCGAGCTGGGAGTCGAACTCAATCGCGTCCTCTACGATGTACCCCTGGATGCCGTTCGACTCGATGCCCACAACCGCAGGGTCATACCGGCGGTCGTAGTCTATCAACTGGCTCTTCACCTGACTCGGGGAGAGTCCCGGCTCCGACCGCGCATCCAAGAGGACACGTTCGCCGCCGCGCCGGCGGAGCCACACCGTAAAGGCAGCATCGTCGCCCGTAGGACTGTTTGCCGGGTCGTGCGTGACGACGATCGCCTCCCCTTCCCCGGCGCGATACTTCCGGGGCGGGTCACGCGACCGGATACTACAGCCGCCTTGGGTGACGTCCTTGTTGACGGCGTCCGCGTCGATGAGGTTCCCCGATGCACCGATAAACGCCAGACAGTACTCGCGCCAGAACCGGAAGTCCGCCATCTCGTCGCGCTTCTCGCGCAGCCACTCGGGGCCGCGGGCGTCCGGCCAAAGCACGTGCACCGACCGGTCCTCGTGCCATGGATCATCGACTTCGGTGTAGTACTCTTCGGGCGGCCGTCGTTCGTCGAGGTCGTCAGCGGTCGCGTTGCCGTCCGCCCAGTACTCGAGGATCGCAGGGAACTCCGCAACCGAGTAGGCGGGCAACCCTCGGTAGTGCTGGTACTGGTCGTTCTGGCGCTTTCGTGTCCCGATCATCACCGTGCGCCCGCCGTCTTTCACCATCGGCGTCGCAGTACCCTCGATCCATTCACGGACGTCTTCTGGGTCGCCGTCCCCGCGGGCCTTGACGAGGTCGTCGAGCACGAGCAGGTGCGCACGGTCGCCGTCCACACCGCCATCGAGCCATGTGGCCGTCAGCGTTGAGCCGTTCGGGAAGTCCTTCAACTCGATTGTGTCCGCGACGCGCTCGTCTTCTTGAAGGTTCGTGAGCCACGGGTTGCGTTCGACGACGCGATTGAATTCCAGATCCGTCTTCTTCTTTGTCATCCCCTTGTTGTTCATCGCCCAGATGACGCGGAACCCCGAATCGTACTCGAGCCGCAGGGCGAGATAGCAGAGGACGACCGTCGTCTTCAGACCGTCACGATGACAGTTCAGGACGAGTTTCCGTTCGTCGTCGAGCAACCGGAGCCACTCGCCGTGGTGGTCGCCGAGGAGATGGTAGTTGTCCCGCTCCCCACGCATGTAGCCCCGGCAGAGCTCGTTCGCCGCATCCAAGAGCGTCGTTGGAGTGTCCGGGTCCCAGGGGTTGAGCAGGTCGCGCTTCCCCTCGATGTTACTTCCGGTGACGATGTCGGCAATGACGTCTTCGGTCGTGCTCATTCTGATTCAGCCTCCTGCAGCTCGCGAAGCGTCTCGACAGCAAGGTCGCGCTCGTCGTCGCCGAGTTCGTGCGTCGTCGTCTGGTCGACGTCGGCGTTGATTTCGAGCTCGTCGGCGGGCGCGATACCGAACGTATCACAAATCGACTCGTACCGCTGCAGGAACCGCTGATCGCCCGTCCGCCGAAACTGCTCCAACGTGATCCCAGCGACCGTCCGCGCCAGCGCCTGCGCCGACTCCGCCTCACCAAGGAGGTCCTCGGCCTGCCGAACCCGCTCGATCTCCTCCTCGGTCAGAAAGTCCTCGACGAACGACTCCGAGTACGCCCCATGGGTCGCTGCCCAGTCGTTGCCCTTCTCCGCACCAGGGGACGCGCCACCGTGCGAGCTGCACCGACCACTGTCTCGGTCAGTCCCCCAGCCGGACGTCCGCTGACAGTACCCGACGAACGTCCCGCCATCCGTCCGGCGAGCGTTACAGTACTCGTCCGGCTCACGCTCTGGGACATCGTCAACTGGCTCGCCAACGAGATTGTCTGGTGCGTGCTCCATGGGGTAGTTTCGTTAGAAGCTGCCCGACGGCCCAGTACTGGGGCGCGTGGGGCCGTACCGGCGGGTGGTTTGGTCGTCGACGGCGCGTGGGTTGTCGTGGGTGCCGTCGTGGTGGCAGCGCCGACAGCGTGGGGTGAGATTGTCGGGAGTGTTGTTCCCGCGCTGCTGGTCGACGTGATGTTCTTCGGTGTGGGCTGCGGGTTCACCACAGCACGTACAGTGGCCGGTCATCGGTCCTCGTCGATAGGCCGGTAGTCGAGTTCCCCGTCCTCACACCGCGGGCAGTCCTCCATGTAGCCGGGCAGGTCCTGGTTGTTCTGGGCGAACCCGCAGCGCCGGCAGACCGCAACGATGCCAGAGGCGACGACGAGCTCCATGCAGTCCCGGCAGAAGGTCGCGGTCTCACCGGGCTCAAACATCTGCGTGAGTGGTGACGCGGTCGTCTTCAAGAAGGACTCGCGGAACTCGCCCATGAACGCAGGCGGTCGGTCGTAGCGGTTGCCACACGGGCCGTCGCAGTTATGCGTGTATCCCATCGGTCAGGTGACGAGCGTGGTGGCAAGCACACCACCGAGGAAACACCCGAGTGCGTACCACGGCTCCCGGCGAATATCCGTGAGATGCCGGGATCCAAGCTTACTGCCGAGACACGTGAACACGAAGAGGCCGGCGAGCTCCCAAGACCCCGTCATCGAAGTGACCACGCCCACAGCGATCCCGACGACCGACGCGTGGACTTCCCTACGTGTGGATAGCAGGCCGTCTCGCTCCGTGGCGGATTCGTCTGTGGAGTCCGGAATCAGTGATTCCATCCTATTCGCCCCCGCCTTGTGCTTCGATGAAGTACTCGAGGACTTCCGGCCCGGAGACGACCGTGGCAATGAGGATGAACGTCGCGAACGGTGGGGCACCCTGGCTCATCGCGTACCCGCCGGCGATCGCGCCGGTCAGCTGTGCGAGTGCCTTGATCGTCTTGAAGGTCTTCAGGCTCATGCCAACACGGCTCCTTAGGCTGGCGTCGAGGTCGTGGTTGTACGATGCGAGTTCGTCGCGGAGAGAATCTTGATTGTTCGTAGCCATAGCTGCATACGCGAAGGCCTCGCTCACTCCTGACAGTGGTGCCCACCGTGAGTGGGGGCGAGACTATGCCGGCCCGGGGTTGCACCGTCCCGCCCAAGTGGGCTCCCGGTTATCCCGAGAAGACTCCACCCAGAAACGGGCCATTACAGTGCCGGCAACGCCACCGAGGGCGCTGTTCCCGAACCTGGTTCTGCGCCTGTGCAAGCCCTTGCCGTCCCATCCCCTGGGGTCATCGGGACCACTCGGGGTCAAGAGGTCCGCCAGCACACCGTCTGAATGTCTCCATCGGTGACATCCGCCACAACCCCCAGCGGCTCGTCGCGACCAGCAACGTCGCCAACGAACAACCGCGACCCCGACTTGTGCGTCCGCCGCACCTCACCCTCCTCGATAGTGGCTGCGATCGCGTCCAACGGGATGTCCCGCTCGCGGCGCCGTTGCTTGGCGTGAATGGTCAACTGGTAGTGACTCGGGTCGCGAGGGATGGACAGGCTCATGTGAGTGCTGGCGTCGTGATGTCCTCCTCGGGAACGCGGTAGGTCGCATCGCTCGCGTCGGTGTCGATCGTCCAGAGAGTATACGGACCACGCGCGATGTCCGCCCGAAAATGCCGATCAACAACCTCTCCCACCAGCACCTCCCCGGCAAACTCGAACTCGACAACGCTCCCCTCGAGGTCAGCCATCGGTGGTCTCCTGGATGGCGGCGCCGACAGCTCGCGGGAAGTCGAGCTCACCCGTCTCTCGGTAGTGGATGCGGAGCTTGCGAACCAGCACTTCGCCGTCGATCTCCTTGTCGTGTTGCTCTTCCTCGCGAAGCGTCTCCAGCGCTGTCAACAGTGACCGGACTGTGCTTCGTGGGTTGGCGGTTCGGATGACGTCTTCGCTGACTCGGGCGTCGGTGCTCCCGCACTGGCAGATCAATCCGATCCGGGTGTCGTCGGGCATACCCTCGGTGCGTTCCACCCGGACTTCGCCTGTGGTCGCGTGGTCGGTGGCGTACTGGTAGCCGATGACCGACTTCGGGTCGATGGCTTTTCGGTACCCGCACGAACTCGCGTCGAGAACGATGCTCCCGTCAGATGCCTGCTCGAAGCACGCGCCCTGGTCGAGCGCGATCTCGTACGGGGTTGTTTTCCGCGTTCGCCACTTCTCGGTGGGCTCTTGGACGTCTTTGAGCCGTCCGAAGCACGTGTAGCAGTACCGGTTGTCGTGCCGGATAAGGTTGAGGAGGTGCTGGCCGTGGTGGCGGGTCGCGCATGCTTGCGAGCAGAATGATCCGGCGACGGTTGTAGAGGGGCTGCGACTGTTATCGCAGTCGTCACGCCCGCAGTCGTACTCGGGTTCGTTGGACGGCTGTGGCTCTGGCTGGTTGGTGGCGGTAGACATGGCTATGGAACAGCCCCTGCTGTGAACAGGGACCGGAAGAGTGGACCCGGGGGTAGCCGAGTGTGTCGTACCTAAATAGTAGACCGCCGGGCCGTTAAACCTCCAGACAGAGGAGCTATAGCTCCGGTAGTTCGTCGGGTGTCGGGCGGTACTTCGTCTTCCGGAGATCGCCGTGGTAGTCGGGCGCAACCTCAACGACGCCCATGTCTACCAGCTCATCAAGCCGCCGGCGCGTGTACCGCTGACTCATCGCCGTTCGCGACACAATCTCGTGCTGGGCGAGCGGCTCGTCGGCCACCTGCAACGTCAGGAACACGAGCTTTGCTGCGGGGGCCGCGTCCCGAACCGCCGACTCGGATAGCGTCATCGCCATCCCTCCGGCCGCGTCGGATACCCCAGCCCACAGCACTGGCAGACATCCACCCGAGCGTACGTACTGTCCAGCGATGGCCGCGCGTTCGTGCGCTCACACCGCGGACACTCCCGAGCAACGGAGCACCTATCATGTGTTTTCGCGGTCTCCGTTCCCCGAATGCGCTCCCCACACACCACGCACTCGTAGACCGTGACACCGAACCCTCCCGCTCCCGGCTGGAACTCGAGACTCTCGGGAACGCCACGCGTCGTCGGCGTGTTACTCGACACTGTCAGTCACCTCCGTGGAGGCTCGCATAATCGTCAAGGAGCCGTTCGATGGCATCCGCACCGAGCGTCAGGCTACTGGAGAGCCCGCCCGGCTCCGAGTGCTGAGTAAGCGCGATCCCGCCGCCCTCGAGAAACTGCAGGATGGTCGTACGCTCCTGGGGCTCGCCGTGGACGTCGAACTCCTCGCGGGCGACAAACCGCCTCGCGACGCCGTCGTCCACCACGGCCTCCTCGTTGAACTCCGCGAGGATGCCGTCGACCGGGTCGCCGCTGCCGTCGGTCGCCAGCTCCTCAACGGGCTCCTTCTCCAGGGCGATCGTGCGACCATCCCGCGACGCCCAGCGGGTGACGACGTACTCTTGGCCTGTGATCGGGCACGTCATCGTGCGGTCACCGCTCTCGATCTCCATGCTCAGACACCGGCTGTCAGTGAGTTGCTCAGTCATCTCTATCGTCGATGATCGTGGTGGCGATGTCCACGCCGCACCCGTCGCACATGAGGACATCCCCAATCTGGCTCGCAGACAAGTCCTCGCGGGACTCGTCTGGAATCGACTCCTTGAACGCGCACTCTCGACAGTAGATCTGGGTCGGCGATGCGGCGTGGTCGATCACCGCCGGCGGCAACCCCTCAGCGGTGTCGCTCACGTTCGGTGCACCTCCGCACTGTCTCCCTCACCAACCAGGTAGATCTCGCCCTCCCGCTCCAGGCGATCAAGTTCATCGCGCACGAGCTCCTCGTTGACATCGTCGAGGATGCTCACCACTCGCTCCACAACCTCCCGCTTCGAAAGCGCGAACTCCTCGGCGTGCGTGGTGATCGCGCCCCGCGCCTGCACGGCCGGCGGCCGACTAAACCCCCCGTCGTCGCTGTTCGTGCTGGATCCAATCCTGTCAGTCATCCGCCACCCCCTCCGTTTCTGGCGGCGTTCCAGCACCGTAATCCTCGAGGCGAGCGTTCGCCGTGAGCGCATCCAAGTCGTCCCCGAACGCGGTCTCTTCGCGAACGTATTTGCGGATGCTCGACCGAACGCTCGTAAGATCAACGCGAAGCTGCTTCTTACCGTGGAACTCACCGTACTCGAAGCCAGGCTCCTCCGCGGCAGCCTCCATCAAATCGTACGCGTACTGGTGACTGGGACTCCCGCCGCCGGCGTTGATCTCAAAGATTTCCTGGACGTCCGTGTACGTGTACGCGGCCTCAAGCTTCTTCGACTCGACAGCTTTCTCGGCGATGAATCGGCGCAGCGCGATCTCGCGCTCGTCGCGGTCCATGTCCGCATACAGCGAGTGGTGTTCTCGGTACGATTCGGTCACGTACCACCCCGGCTTGTGGGGGTGCTCGGTCGCGTTCAGCTGCTCAAGAACTGGCGCGCGGTAGGCTTCAAGGACATCGTCGGCACCAGTTCCGAGCACGTCGACGAGCGCATCGTACAGGAATTTCTCCGGAATCGCCGTGGTCGTGTAGTCGTCGGGAAGGTCATCGTGGTCGACCACCGCGAGGACGTTCCGTGCTTCGACGTCGACCGAGTCAGCTTCCGCCGTGGAAGCACAACCCTCGTCTGAAGAAAGCCGAGTCTCGCGGGTGTTTTCTTCAGCACCACCCAGTGCTTCCACGCCTCCGTCGGTTGTGGACGTGCTTTCTTCTGCGCCGGGTTGTGCTTCCACAGTGGAATCGCCGGTGATAACGCGTTCAACGTCGTCGAGAATCCGGCGCGCACGCCCGCCGTCGACATACGTATCGAGCGCTCGGGCCAGGAGCCGGCCGTAGCCGGCGTCGTGCTTGTCCGCAAAAATCTGGAAGCGCTCCTTCAACTCGGAGTTGACGCGGTGCTGGACAAGCGTGGTTTCCCCGCGGTAGCGGTCGGTGCCAATGGATGCAGCAGCTGTTGAAGAAGAAAGCCCCTGGAGGTCCGTGTACTCCTCAAGGAGTGCTTCGGCATCCGCGAGAACATCGTCCTCATCGAGGAACTCCCGCATCGCGAGCTCCAGCTCGAACCGAAGATACTCGGCGGTAGCGCCGTGCTTCGCCGCGACATGTGTCTCGAACGCGTCCCAGACAGACTGGTTGATACGCCAGCCGAGCTTGACGCGCTCGATCACGACGCACCACCCCGAGCGTTCTCCACAGAAGCCCGTGCTTCCACACTGGAAGCACTCACTCCGCGAAGTGTCGCTTCGTTTGTACTTCTCCTTCCATACTGGAAGCAGTAGTAGTAGCAGAAGAAAGCACCACCCCAGCCATCAGCTAGTGTGGTAGTGGCGGTATCCCGATGCCGTCTGGGGATTTTCTGAATCTGGTGGGATGTCTCCTGGTGGGGGAGACACTTCGACGTGCTTTCTTCTTCAATAGCCGCGGGGTGTGCTTCCACGGCCGGCTGTTCCTTCGGGTCGGTGTCGTTGGTTTCGTGCGTCGTCGTGGTGGTAGTGGGCATGTCGCGTTCGCTGGTGGGGTGGACCGGCGCCCGGAGGACGTCGCGAGGGATGGGGCTGTGGCTGGTCGCCGTAGTAAAGCCTAAGTCCCTCGCCGCAGAAGCAATGGATGAGTTGGGTTCCTCGGGGCGATGGCACGCCCCGGCTTCTGCAGTCCGTTGTGTTCTCGGAGTGCCTACTGTGTTACTGAGATAGTGTTGATTCCCGGCCTTCAAATAGGTTTGTGTCCATCTCGGGGGGTGTCTGACGTGCGTCATGCGATTTCCTCCGTAGACGCTGGTGTGTTTGAGGAGTGCGGCGATGCCGACCACGTGCTTCACCCCGCGGTCGAATCCATCAGACAAGGTTACTCACCTCCACACCGTCGATGCGGAATGAGTGAGGGTTCCCGCACTCGGGGCACGTCCACGAGAAGCCGGGCAGGAACAGCCGCCCGTCTTCGACGTAGGCTGGTTCATCGAGGTCGACCGTCTCACCCCAGCCGTCACAGGTCTCGGGGGCGGCGAGATGTGCCGAACACTCGACTTCGACGCTCTCGGAGTCGGCGATGTCGTCGAGAGTTGTCCAGTCGTCGGGCTGATGGTCTCCACGGCCGGAATCTTCGCCCGCCATCACTCGAGCACCTCCGTGGGCTGGGTTTCTTCGATGTAAGCCAACTTGGCACCACACGTGGGGCACTCATCGAGCCAGACCAACTCGGACGGCTTCTGCGGATAGTTCGTTGTCTCGACGTCGGCGGAGAGATGGGATTCGTCGTCCGGGCATTCGACGACGAGGTGGCCGTCGAGACCGTCGGTGTTGTGTCGGTGACCGCCGTCGGTCAGGAGTGTGGTCTGGTCGCTGTCCTCGTCTTTCTCAATGCCGGGGTCCGCAGCGTCCGGCATCAGGCATCGCCCTCCCCGCCGTCTCGGAGCTGGCGGCGGCGCTTGTTCAGCCGCTTGATCACCGCGCGCCGCGGGCCGAGGTCTTCCTCGACTTGGAGCCACGCTTGGATGACGCGGTCGCTTTGGATGCCGCGGATGCGCGCCCACGTCGTTCCGTTCAGATCTGTGAGGTAGCGGGCGGGGTCTTCGCCGATGTCCTCGCGGAGTTCGGGGTACGTGTTCCGGTCGCCAGTCGTCGCGGTGGGGCGGCCCGCTGCGTTACTCATCGCGATCGCCTCCGGAGTCGACGGTGATCCGGTACGACGTGGACTTCGACTGGTTCTTCCACTCTTCAAGATCGTTGGCGTCCCGTAGCTTCGCCAGCGTCGCGCCCGCCTGCTGCGGGGTGACATCGAACTCGTTGACGATCTGCGTCGCCGAAACGTACGCGTTCCCGTGCTCAATGTGGCGGCGTCGACAGTAGTCTCGGACGTCGTCCTCGAAGTCGCTGCTGGTGGTCTCGGAGTCCGCCATCAGTCGTCCACCTCCTCGTCCGGCTTGGGGGTGTCGTGCTCGACGCGGTCGGTCAGCCAGCGGACGTCCGCCTGGATTGCGCGGCGGCCCCTCTCGGTGAGTGCGTATTCGTTGGTGCGCTTGTCGAGTTCTGATTTGTCGACGAGGCCCTTGGTGGCGAGGTCGTTGAGGTTCGGGTACAGCCGGCCGTGATGAACCTCTTTGCCGTAGTACTCCTCGAGTTCGCGTTTGATCGCGAGGCCGTACCGCGAGTTGTCGGCGAGGACGGCGAGGATGCGTTTCTGGAAGCTGGTGAGGGTGGCGATCGGGTGGTTGGTCGTGGGGCTGGTCTTTTCTGTGTCGGCAGCGTTATTTTGCGTGAGCGAGTTTGTCATCGTGGTCTCGGACTCTGTTCGGTGTAGTTAGCTGGGCTATTCCGAGGCCATCCCCGCACGGTCCGAGCCCGGTTCCCTGTCAAAGTTGTCGGGGTCGGAGCGTGCGATAGGGCCTACGTCTCGTTGAGGAGGCGCTGGATCACGTCTTCGAAGGTATCTCCCGGGTGTTTCTGGGCGTTGAGTTCGCGCCAAGTCTCTTCTGAGACTTTGACTGGATGGCTGCCTTGGTTGACATCCATGTGTTGTATAACATGATCTCTGGTGTTATATATGTTAGGTTGGTTAACGTGGTTAACCGAGTTACCGCAGTTTAGTGGGTAATCACTTAAGATGCATCCGCCTAATTTAGTTGCATGGCTCGCGATGCGACTAACCATATCCGTGTCACCGACGACACGTGGAAGCAACTCAACAATCGAAAAGAGCCGGGCGATAGTTTCAATGATGTTATTCAACGCTTGCTCAACTCGCAAACAGACGACGAGGGAAACGGGAGTTGCCGGACAGTGATGGCTGACTAACTTGAGAGTGGCCAGTAGCCCCTGCGATGCGAGGACGTGATGGAACTAAAACAGGCCGCGGCGATTACGCCGACGGCGAGCCGGCGGTGAAATGCTCCTGCCACCACGTCGTGCGCGCGAACCGCTGGCCACAAAACGGGTCATGCTGGAGTTCGTCGATGCCTGGGGACGGCTCCTCAGTGAGGAGCACGCGCGCCGAACAGTACGCGCACTCCAAATATTTCGGCTCCCCAATCTTGTACCCATCCTCGCTGATGGGCGTCTCCGAGCGCGCGATTTCGAACTCAGTACTCGGGTCGTAGACACTCTTCATGGCTGGGCCTCCGTGAGGTGGTAGCCGAGCTGCGGGTCGACACGATCGTCTTGGACCCAGTCGGGGATCTCCCGGCTGCCGGTGGCGAACGCGACGCGGGCGAGGTGCGTGCACTTGTGGCCGCGCCAGAACTGAGCGGGACAACTGCAGCGCCCCGCACGAGCATTGACGCGATAGCTGGCCCCGGAGTCGGCGACGTCGACGAGATAGCAGTCGGGCGCACCGCGCGCCCAGCCGGCGTCCTCGCGAACACTCATGTCCTGGGTGAGCGCGCGGGCGTCGCGTTCGTCGAGGACGTCCGCGGCCTGGAGGCTACTGGTGGCCATCAGGCTTCGACCTCCGTGGTGAGGTCGGCGAGCAGCTCGTCGCCACAGTCCTGACAGATCGACGCTGCGAAGTCGTCGCGGTCGTCGTCGTGGTAGGTGACGGAGACGCTGGTGAACGAGTCGTCGCCGTCGTGCCCGTATTCATACTCGGCGCCGCAGCGCGGGCAGGTGCTGACGCCCATCAGTCGCTCACCTCGCTCTCGACGTCGATGTCGTGGAGGTCTCGAAGCGCGCGCTCGATGTCAGTCGTCCGCGGACGGGCGACCGGCGTGATGTCACGGCCGTCGACGGCAATGCTGGCGCGCAGGCCACGGGGCGTGATCTGGAGGCCGTCGGCGGTCTCGACGACGCGGGCGTCGTAGGCTTGTTCGACGCGGCGCTGGCCGTCGCCGCGAACGAAGAGGACGTGGATTGTCCACTGCTCGGCGCGCCCTTGCTTGTGGCCGGCGAGGACGTCCGTGTCGCCGGCGACGCTGCGCTCGATGGTGTGGAGGACGGCGTGGTACTCCGTCTCGGCGGCGTTCACGTCGGCTCTCGGGGCGTTGTCGAGCCACGCCTGGGGGATGGGGCGGGGGTCGGTTTCGTTGTGCAGTGCTTCGATGCCGTCTTGAGCGCGTGGTGTGTGTGTGCTCATGGGTCTGTTGTGGACCCGAGGTCGCGTGCTGGATCCACGCGACCGCCTTTCTGACTCGGCGGCGTCCCTCGGGCTCTATCAGTATCTTATAGCGTCACCCACTTAGGTGTTACGCAGTAACAGAAGAAGAAACTTGCGACGTAACTTATTAGACAACTGCACGCGTATGATAACGTGTATGGCAACCGCAGCGCCACCTGGGGACATGGTCAACGAAAACTTCGCCCCCAACGACGAACAAGAACAACTCCTCGACGTCCTCAAGAAGGGCCGCGATGGCGGCGACCCCTGGGGATACGCCACCGTCAGCCGGTTCTCCGAGGAAACAGGCATCCGAAAGCAGTACGTCAACCGCCACCTCGACGGCCTCCTCGGCGCCGGCTGGGTCACCAAAGACTACCACGGCCTCTACCGCTTCGTTGACGACCCCCGCGAAGACGCGGCTGAATCCCCAACCCTCGCCGTCGACGAGTTGCGGGACGCGGTCACGGACGCGCGGGACGCCTGCGAGGACGTGAACGGCGACGGCGTTGAGGATGCCCTGGATCGCATGGAGGACCTCCTCGATGCCGAGTGACGATTGCCGTCACAGCCCAGCGAACGCACGTCTGGTGATTCGTGCTCAAGGGCAGAATATAATCGACTACTGAATGGGATTCAATCCAGATCACTCCAATTTCCTTGTCAACAGCGTTCTGGGTCTACGATAGTAACCGCACCATCCACACGAGTGTCTGACGGAAAGTTATACCGTGGTGCTGGTGGCCTCGCCGGTGGGACACGCAAGAGCCAACAGCGACTGAGTCAGCCGAGGGGGAAGATTGTGAGTTCTCCGTGGAGCGGGGTTTTCCATCGACCCCCGGGGGGTTTGGGGGGTATTGGAGGTCGACGGAAACAATGAAGTAGAGATCGGGTGTAGGAGTGTTCACGTGGCTGAATCGGCCATGGTTTCAGATGGACCCTTGTGGGGTTGAAGCCAGCCGATCAAGACCCCGACGGAGACGACCCATTGAGTTTCAGATGGACCCTTGTGGGGTTGAAGCAGCCCATAGCTAGCGGCTGTGGCGGCTCCCGTCACAACGAGAGAGAGCACGGTTTCAGATGGACCCTTGTGGGGTTGAAGCAGGAACCTCAGGCTCGTTTGGGCGATTGAACCCCAGTTTCAGATGGACCCTTGTGGGGTTGAAGCGATGGTGGTGCCGTCGGGGAGTGTGATTTTATAGTCGTTTCAGATGGACCCTTGTGGGGTTGAAGTGGCCGAATCCCTACGCCGTCCTGCGGTTTCGCCGGTTTCAGATGGACCCTTGTGGGGTTGAAGTGCGTACAGCATCTCGCGGTACTCCGGGGTGAAGCGGTGTTTCAGATGGACCCTTGTGGGGTTGAAGTCGATCCTTGACGGGGTAGCTCAGGTCTCCGCCACCGGGACCGGCTCACTGACCAACGGGCCGGCGGCGTGGGCTTGATCCTACCTCCGGTCGGTGTGGGCGCGTTCCCTCTGTTAAGCGACGGCTGTCTCCGGGTTAGGGAAACGTCCGGATAAACTGGATTCCAGCGGCAAGTGTCACAGACCAGCTAAGAACACGTGCAATGCGCCACAGCTGTTGGTTTTGGAAATCTGTGACGAAGTATCCCATATTTGCGATTCCAACGACGCCGAGTCCAAGCAGGAACGTACTCAGTAACAGCCAGCGTCGGATTGAACGTAGTAGCACCGCTTTCTCGGAGGGCATGGAACGTGTGTTCAATGCGACCAGTAACAATCTACCGATACTCAAGCCTGGATTGCTGACGCCATCGAAAAGACACTTGCGCGCGATCAGGAGAGAGCTGCGGGAACCCCGGCCAAGCGGTGACGACAGCTGACTGAGTGTGCAACGTGGTCGCTGTCGCTGCCATACGAGAGCTAACCGTGACCGAGTTAGCCAACGGGGAAGATGGCTAGTACTCCAGTGGAGTGGGATTTTCCATCAACCCCCGGGGGGTTTAGGGGGTATTGGAGGTCGACGGAAACAATGAAGTAGAGATCGGGTGTAGGAGTGTTCACGTGGCTGAATTGGCCATGGTTTCAGATGCACCCTTGTGGGGTTGAAGCTTCGATCACGTTGAGACGCAACTCCAGCGCAACCAGTTTCAGATGGACCCTCGTGGGGTTGAAGCGGCGAGCGCAGCAGTTGGCGTCCCACCTCACAGCCGAGGTTCTTGACATAGTTGGTGGTAGATCCTGTCAAGGTTGGATTCTGAGGAACGGTTTTATAATTGGCGTTCAATACGTCGAAATATGATCGATCCAACTCAAGCCGCGTGGTACGGGACAGCGGTAATTGGGTCCCTCCTTGTCCTCGCGCTGTACTATACAGCCGGCAAAAAGATCCTGGGCTTCTTCGACTGGCTCCGATCGGTCGCATACTAATCCCCTATCCTCTGGGACCAGCTGGTGGGTACTGGCTCGGATCCCCTACGGGCAGACTGTACCACCAATCTCCCGGATGAGTGAGGCGACTGGACGGGCGCACAACTACTAGCCGACGGGGACGATTGTGAGTTCTCCAGTGGAGTGAGGTTTTCCATCGACCCCCGGGGGGTTTAGGGGGTATTGGAGGCCGACGGAAACAGTGACGCAGAGACCGGGTGTAGGAGTGCTCACGTGGCTGAATCGGCCATGGTTTCAGATGGACCCTTGTGGGGTTGAAGCGGCGATACTGAACGTGGCCTTGGAAACTCCTATACGGGGGTTTCCCCGCCGCTAAGCCTTAACCAACACGACAACCGCCTGGGCCGCGTTGTTGGTTACTATCCGGCGGTGTCTGACGTAGTCTTTTTACGCAGTGCATGCATTGCATGCACAGAACCCAATGAACTCATTCGCCATCACTCAGCAGAAAGGCGGCGTCGGAAAGACCACAAACACCATCAACATCGCCGGCGCGCTCGCCGCCCGCGGCCACCACGTTCTCACGATCGACGCCGACCCCCAGGGCTACCTCACCAACACCCTCGGCTTCCGCGACGCCTACCAAAGCGACCCACCAAGCCTCTACAACGCCATCAACTCGCCGCACGACCACGACCCCACCACCCTCATCGTCGAACACCCCGAGTTCGATGTCCTGCCCGCGAACATCGATATGTTCCGCCTCGAGCAAGACCTCATCGCGTCCGGCCGGCGCCCCCGGCAACGCATGGAGGACGTCCTCGACCAGCTCGACGACTACGACTACGTCCTCATCGACGCCCCGCCGAGCCTGGGCCCCATCAACGACAACGTTCTCCTGGCTGCACAGGATATCCTCATTCCCGTCGAGGCCGCCGACTCCAGCGTCCTCGCTATCGAGCACCTCCTCAACCAGATCGAGAGCCTGGAGCGCGACTACGGCGTCCAAATCACCGAGCAGGCACTTCTCATCTCGAACGTCAACTATCCCCTCGACAACGAACAGGCGGACGCTATCGAGTGGTTTCGCGACACGTTCGACGGACGTGCGCCCGTCTTTGAAGTCCGGAATCGCGCAGCTGTGAAGCGGTCACTCGCGAGTGAGGGTTCGATCTTCGGTGAGGAGGCAGAGGACACTGATATGACTACTGTCTACGACGATATCGCTGCTGCGCTTGAGGAGGTGAGCGACTGATGCCGAACCGTGATCGCGATGATGTTGCCGACCGCCTTAGTCGGCGCTTCGACAACGCCGATGACGAAGAGAGTGAACAGGGGGCAGGGGACACAGAGCAGCCCGCTCGCGAGGAGCACGCAGTGGCTTCCCAGAACGAAACGAACGAGGTGAGTTCAGAGAGCGAGGTGAGTGCAGGGAATGCAATGCACGTGGAGAACGTGAAGAGCGAGTGGGCTTCCAAGAGCTTCTATCTCCCCGAGTTCCTCAAGCAGGATCTGACGAGGACGTACAAGCAGACAGATTTGGAGCATGAGATGGAGCTCGGTGAGGGCCTGCCGAAGACACGGTACTACTATCCTCTCGTCGTTGCCCTGGGCATTGAACGCATTGAAAGCATGTCGCCCCAGGAAGTCAAAGAATGCAGTGAAGCCCTTGAAGAACGCGGCGAACCAGAGTGATACGACTCGCGGATCACTGGGACGTGCGTAGCGGTCGTATAGCCACCGTGGAGTGTCAGGCACTATTACGACGATGATGACTACTACCGACGTGGACGGGCGGCCAGACCTCCTTCGAGTGGCGTTCGCTGACCCTGTCTCTCCGATCGACTCGGCGGACGTGAAAGCGCACCTGGCAATCCAATATGTCGATCTCACGCGTGTACCGCGCCCCTTTCCTCGAGGACAGCTATGAGGAACTCGAGATCAGTCTCAACTTGTCGGATGTCGTCGCTCGTGAGGACGACTTTGAGGCAGCCACGTCCAGGCGACATCTCTGAAATATAGAGCCCAAATTCGAAACTACTGCTAGGTAACTCAGATGGCTGAGGTTAGGGTTCCGAACATCATACCGGAAGTCAATAGAAGTATGCTGGGACATAGCAGCGGAAGCCGGTTCCAATCTAATCGTTAGCGAGTTCCGGATAAGATAATTTCATTTCCCCATCAAGTGTATAACTGCTACCGAGAATATTAGATGAGGACAATTCAATCGTTCCGTGGATTTTGATGTCTACAGCTTTTTCGGAGTTGGGAATAATAATCAGATTAAGCGTGCTGATCGTCTCATCCGAAAGATCGTCTAAGTCCGAGACTTCGATATTTGTGCCCGGTAACCGTTCGGGGGTATAGAGTGACAAGGATGGTGGCGGGGAACTGTCACCCTCAACCGGTGAGACGACTGCAACTTTTGCGGGAAACTCCGTGGCGATTTCTGGCATCCATACACGCAGTTTAATTGACTTTATCTTCGTTCCCTGCCGATGCCAGATTTCCATTGGAAGATGAGCCCTATCGGGTGAAACACGTTTTGAAACACTCAAGTGTGCTATCTCTGAGTTATTATCGGTGAACGTCATGGTTGTTCCCCCGCCTGGTCCTGGGTCTATTTTTGGGTCAGATAGTGTCTTTTTGCCTGCTAATTTACTACACCCTGCTATTGTTGCAATGCTGGCGCCACAGGCTGCTGTAATGTACTTCCGTCGGTTCATATTTAAACAGACCACGCCTGAATACAAGCATTCTCTGTGTTACAAACCAAATATATTACCGATCCAGAAGGTGTCACAGCGACTGTGTTCCCCTTGTGTGAGTGATTATGGTACTCATGTAAGTGAATAGCTTTTCGACCGCACCAATACACCTCAGATATTGAGATAATAATGAACTACGGTATAATAATCGGATTTGGTATTGTCGCTCCGATCATAGTTATTTTAACACGATCTAAATTAGAGATAAAACCTTCAGAGTACCAACTATTCGGTTGGCTTATAATCATGGGATTGTCACAGCTCCCGGCATTTATACCACTACCGCATCTTATAACGACAACATTACGTTCAATCGGTCTCGGTGCGGTGATACTTACCGCTCATGATCTGGCTTTTCTAACGTAGTTACTGAGCATTCTGATGACATAGATAGCCTGAGCCTCTACAAAACGGCTTCTCAAAGGAAGGAAGATAACTCTACCCACCCGATTGATTTCTGAACGTGCCACTACACTGTGATTAGAGACCTCATCTGATCCATCGGCTTTTCTGAGAAATGCAAGAAGGGGCGACGCACCCGGCAGTCGCAACAAGCGCCACCGGTGCGACGTCGGGCCAGCTGCAGGCGGAGTTTCGGAAGGCGTACGGGCGGGCGTTGAAGATGAACCGGGATTTCTACCCGGCGGTGTTCCGTGCGGCACTCCACGATACGTCGCTCCAGGAGGAGCTTGACCTCGATGAATAGACTGCTGTGAGAGCAGAGAACAACACATAGGACTGCTGGCGGACGTGCGCTAACTCATGCGCCAGCACATGCTGTCCCTCCTGGCTCTGGGGATTGTACTCGCCGTGATTGAACGCGACATGGTTGCCGACAGTGAACGCACGGGCGGTGGTGTCCTGGCAGGAGCTGGTGCTGGCAGTCACTTCAAGATGAGTCGATATTCAAATGCGTACCAAAGCCTGGAAGCCGGTACCCCTCGACTGGCGAGGTCGTTGCGTGGACCGGATCATACATATCCAGATGCTCATTCCGCACGGTCTGGCGGTACGTTCCCAGCCCGAGTACGCGCAGATACTCTGGTGGTTCCAGCCCCATTCCAAGATAGTAGTCTCGTGCTTGGCACAGAAGATGATGCACGACGAGTAACTGGAATCCTTCGATCGGCAGATACTCCGAATCGAGATGAGACGCTTTCGTTGGCGAGAGTTCAAGCCGAGCATCCGCTGGCCCCGAGTGCGGGTCTTCGGGTGTGATTTCCACGTCTTCTGCCCGGCCCTGATATAGCGCACCCAACTCGGAGACGCCAGCCACGCCGAGCGCGGCTGGCTCGACAACAACACCAGCGAGCGCATCGTATATCTCGGTGGCCATCGTCTCCACGTCGTTAGTCTCCGAGATCGTGTCAGTCAACGACGCTGCTTTCTGCTCATCAAGCACGGTATCCAAATCGATGTTTAGATGGACGTTCAGGCGGTAGCTCCGCAGGCCAGCGATCTCGTCTTCGGGGAGTTCGATGACTGGGAGAACATCGTCGTCGACGTGGCTGCGTAGTTGCTGGTAGTACTGTCCAAACCTGGAGTCGAACTCCTCGATAGGCTGCTGGGCGATGACGCTAGCCACGACTGCCAGCCACTCGGGATGTTTCCGGGGCGCAATCGTATCGTAGCCCCGTTGCTCGTGGACGTAATACCGAGCGTATCGGCGCGCCTGTTTGATGTGTTCGCTCTCCTCGTTTGTCCTGTTCCGGCCCTTGTCCGCATACCCGTCTTGTAGATGACCATCTATTTCACCATCATAGCAGACACCGATTTTATGTTCAACTTCATTATTGTCGGTTATCGATAAGCCAAATCCATCTTGTGTCTCTTTTTTGATTTCCGCGTCCATAATCAGAAATCCACCTTTTCGCTTTCTTTTCCTGCGTCGACATCATCACCAAGACGCTCAAGGATTCTGTCGAGCAACTCTTCTTTACCAGCTTTCTCGAATGTCGACCGAACGATCTGTGGATCGATCTCCTTGTAGAGGGCGGCCCAACCAGCTGTGACAGTGGTAGCTGTGCTGGCCAGTGCCAACAGCGTCTGTGCTGCTGCCGGATCAGAGACACCGGCCAAGACAGCACCACCCTTTGCAAGCGCTCCACCAACCGCTGACATCGCTCCAGTCTTCCCGAGCACTCGGAGCACGTGCGCAAAGTTCACCTCCGAGTCTCCATCCATCGACCCGGGTAACGCCTCCTCATTGACGTTCTCGACAGCAATGCTCCCATCCTCACCGAACCCCGTCTGCTTCGGTGCACGCTGCACATGCACGCCGGCCTGCATCCGTTGAATGCCCAGCTCACCACCAGCCATCACGCGCTGGGCAGTCTCCTCAGCTTCCCGTTCGAGACGCTCGTCCGGGTCGATTTCCAGATCTTCCTGGGGAAGCATACTGACTGCGCCACCAGTTTGCTGGCGGACGTGCGCGAGTTCGTGCGCGAGAACGTGTTGGCCTTCCTGGCTCTGTGGATTGTACTCGCCGTGATTGAACGCGACGTGGTTACCGACAGTGAACGCACGGGCGTTGATGTCCTCGCAGGCCTCAGCAGCTTGGGGGCCAGCGTGAACTTGAACATCAGTGAAGGAGTGATCCATGCGATCCTCCATCGCACGCTGAACGCTGGCGTCAAGGGACTGTCCGGGCGAACTAATCACATCGCGTACCGAATCCGGGACTTGAGTGTTGCCGGCTGGTTTGCCGCCGTCGAAGCGTTGGATGTGCTCGCTACGGCGTTTCGAGCGTTTGTTCCGGCGTTCTGCATCCCAGGGAACGGGCGTCCCCTGGCGGTTCCGGTAGGCGTCCATGGCTTTCGGGTTGCCCATCGCGTCGATTGGGATACCTTCCTCAGCCCATTCTCGCACTGTCCGGGTGCCGTTGCTTTCGGCCAATCGTTGGAGGGTGCCGGCTTGCGCGGGATCCTCGATCTCCACGCCATAGTACTGCTCGTATTCCGAATCAGTGGTTGGCCCGGCCGTGCCTGGTCCCACCGTATTAGTTGAGCCATAGCTTCCCGTGTCGGTGTTACGTTGAGCGTTGACTCCGTCGGAGAGCTGTGACGCTCTCGATCCGGTCCCGGTTTGGGATTCTTGAGCGTCTGTGTCGATTTTTTGTGAGCGGTCCATCTGTTTGTTACCTCTACGGTCAGTTGAAAACCAGTTAATAGCTTCGATGATGTGAACTGGCGGCACATTCTTCGCGTCCTTTTAAGGCTACAAATGAAACTGGAAATTCTGGGAGCTGGTGAGTCCACAATCGGCGCGAACACAGGACAGGATCGACTTACCGACTGACTATTGTTTGAACTACTGACAGATACCGCAAAGATACGTGAAAATGAACAGCGCAGCCGCTATTGAATCGATGAACCCGGAGTGAGAAAATCGTTACCCGAACTCCCGTAGGAAGTCACCTAACGCCCGCACGAACGTCTTCGCCGTGATCACTGGCGGCGACCGAATCGGCTTATCGAGCGCGACCTTGATCAAATAGTCTGTGAGCCGCCACAGGTTATAGATCAGCGTCGATAGCGCGAAGTTGCACAGCCGCAGCCGGTAGTCCGTCGACGACGTCTTCGGCAGAAAGCCCTTAATCGACTTGTACTGGTTTTCGATGTCCCAGCGCCGACTGTACCCGTTCACGACACCCTGAATCTCCTCGGGCTCGACGCGGTCCTGGTTCGTCACGAACACCGCGTACTTTCCATCGGCATCATCGCTCGTACTCGGGGCATAGAGGAACTCCGCCTCGTGATGGACCTCACCATCGATTCCAAACGGAACGTCGTGTTTGACAGCGGCGTCCGCTGTCGAATGTTCCTGAATGTCCTGAATTGCTGCCAAGTCATCTTCGTACGTCGGCACTGGGGAGAGATACGTGAGCCCGCGCTCGTGGACCTCTGCGTACACGCGATTGGCGTAGAATCCACGGTCGAACATCACCGTATCCAGGTCGACGAACTGCTCGGCCCGGTCGAGTAATCGACTCACCAGATCAGCTTTCGAGTACGATGGAGAGTCGTCAGGCTCCCACGTAGAGTCTTCTTTGACTGGCTCAATACCGAGGACGATTGGTGCGTGATCCCCAACGAGCGTGATGGTGGCATACTTGTAGCCACGTTTGTACTCGCCGTCGTTCTTGTAGCCGCTGACCATCTTCGGGTAGTCCGGTTTCGCGATGCCTGCTTCTTTGTCTTCCCACGGCCAGACGTGGAACTGCTCGTAGGTGATGTCGATGGCTGCAACGGTCTCCCGTGAGTCGAAGGGATCGTCGCCGCGAATTGAGTTGATGATATTCTTGGTGGCGGCGTTGAACGCCGTCATGATCGCGTCCCGAATCTGGTCGATCTCGGGCATCGAATCATCGTCCTCGAACTCCGCGAACGTGAGCTGGCCGTCGGACTCCTCGGGCGTCGCAATCTTCTTGATTGCTCGCAGGAACGTCGAGTCGCCGCAGGTGAGGTCATCGTCGGTGAGCCAGCCATACTCGGCTTCCGAATGAGCACTGCCGTTGTTCGCGCAGATGCTCGCGAACATATCCAGGATTACCTCGTCGGAGTACGTCTTGTGGGCCGCTCGGTGCGTGTCGAATTCGGGGATGACGTGTTTGCGAGCGAGCGTTAGCGTCTTCTGGACCTTCTCCTTCTTGTACTCGCTCGTGCTCTGTGCCTCCTCCTCAGTATCGGTTGGGATGGACGGCACGAGGCCTTCCGTGAGGACATTATGGTCGAGCGCAGTTTGGCGGATGCCAGCAACCGTGCGATTGAGGACTTCTTGGGTGTCTTCGCTGAATTGTGCGTGCGTGTACGAGAGTTGCTGTTGGGTCGGCGTCTTTTCGAGGTCAGTAATATCGAAGTGGAAGCTCTTGACGAGGCTTGGCTCTCGTCCGAGCCGTTGGGCTAATTCGTTCTGTGAGATGCCGCGAATGCCTTTGAACAGGAGTGTGCGAAACATTTCGTCGGTCTCGAAGTCGACGCGGTTCTGGTCGCGGGCGTCCTCGAGATTGTTGACGGGAACCGAGAGTTGGCGAATGACATCCCAGAGGTGGTCTTCACGCTCACAGAGCGTCTCCGCGTGTACGATGATTGACTCAGCGATAGCCGACGGGTCAGTCGGCATTCCGCCACCTCCCGGGCGAGTTACGACACTGTTGGACGATACGTACCCAGAGACTGGAGTGATACTGTGTCGAGGTAGCTGCTCCGGTAGGGCAAAGAATAGTATAGAGTAGAGTGATAGTTGGGTCGCGCATTAGTGTCGTTAGTCTGCGCTAACCTTACATTGGGAGTTATATCAATAGGTATGCGCGCTGTAATTGGGGAATTGGTTGTAGGCATAATTCGGTACAATCAGAGAATTAGTTTGAATCTTATTTTGGTTGGGTTTATAGTGATGGGTGGTGAACAGGGGGATACGATGGGGTTGGACGACCTTGAGGCGTTTCTTCGGAAGAAGGGCGCAGCAGAACTGCTCACGGAAATTGGGACGGGAACAGCGACGTTTAACGCGCTCGTCGACGCGGTCGCGGTCAGTAACTCGACAGTGTCCGCGCGGCTCTCAGAAGGCGTTGACCGCGAGGTATTCACGGTGCGTCACAGTCCGACCGAGCACGGGACAGAGAAGCAGTATCAACTCACAATTCTTGGGCGGCGCATCTACGATTGGGCAGAGAAGACAGAGTTCGAGCGGAAGGTTCGAGAGTTACGGCGGGTGCGTCATGAGCGAGCGACGGCATTCGAGCAGCTACTTGGACGGATCAATCGGGATATGGAGATACGGAAGATGGTCGCCGACGTCGACCCCTTAGAGGGGAAGGACGTAGAGCTGCCTGACGGTGCATCTCTCGTGCAGAAAGAGCCATCCGAGGAAGCGCTCCGTGAAGCAAAGTTCGAACGGCTGGAAGACTCCCTCGAGCCCATTACGGACGATGGATCTGAAGAGAATAGTGGGTGAAGACAAATTCCGGAACGCTAACTATAGCCCGGGAGGTTAACCCCGAAGGGTTCCTGACTAGGAGACCCGTACGACGTGAGTAAAGCCCAGGAGTGGGTTAATATCTGCCAATTATAGCTGATAGAGGAACGCGATTAAGCGTGTAACAGACACCGGTGGATTTCGAACAGACCATAAAGAAATGTATTTCCCCCAATATGAAGAATAATCACTCCCACTAGATATTCTTGAAGAAGTCACTCAGCCTCCTCAGCCAGATACATTAATGGTATAATGTAAATTACTGATACCAATACTAATTTTACAGAAGGTAGGGGTGAGTCTCTTGCTGTGAGAGGTACTAAGACCAGCCATAGCACCACATATGCAACAGAGGTTCCTATGACGTATTTGAAGAGTTGCTTAGTTTTCCACTCTGTGAATAATACCCAGATGAATGATGGAATTAAGAAAATGAATAGAAGTCCAAGCGCAGATAAGTTGCTGGTGGGATCAAGGCTGTTAACTGCGGCTACTCCTGAAGCAATTATTATGAATGCAGGTAACGCTGTTGCCCCTATTATTACACAACGCTGAAGTTTCGGAATTCTGAGTTTGCTTTTCTTATATGAGGTCCAGAGTAATCCAATCCCAATAGAAGACAAAATAATGCTTGCCGTAACAATCTCTGGACGCGAAAATACCCCAAGAGAAGGAGATAATATCTGCCATGCCACAAATTGAGGAACTAAGCAGATAGCGATCCTCTTTAGAAGGGGTGGGCTAATGCCAGTTTGATGATAACCACGTTTAGATAACCAGTACGAAATGGCTATAATAGTTACAATTGGGGCTATGGCACCTTTCGAACTAAACCCGGCCTGTGAACCACCGGCAAAAGTAATGACAAACGCAGGCCCGATCAACCAAAATATTGTCTTCCAAAAATTCGCCATATGTGTGTCTATTCCCACCCAATATCAACAGAGTCCCATTTTGTAAATCCACTGAAACTACCATCAGTTCTCGCATCGACCCCACCATAATCAAAGGTTCCACCAGACGCAGTTCCTTTCACTTCCATACCTGCATAATATGTTTCGCCGGGAGTGAATTCTTCCCCGTTATCGAGACGAACGGTATTGGTGAACTCCTCATTGTTTCTCCATTCCTCTAATCCAGATCCGCTCTTACTTAGAATGGTCTTTGAGCCAACCTCATTCCTGTTAGAATCTTTTATATATAGTTTGAAGTTAACTGAGGCGCTTGCAAGACCAAGAGCTATAATTGACAGTTTGTATTCTCCTTCGAATGTAATTTCAGGTCTATCGGGTGTTGAAGATGAACTATTTGAAATGTATATCTCAACCTCAGCCGCAGATTGGAAAAAGGCATTCGCAGCACCTGGATACGCGGTCAATGTTCCGAATGCATAATTCCCGTTATTTAATTTTCTATACTGACAACATTCGCCATCTGACATACTATTGTCTTCAATCGGGTACTCGTCATTCCCAAATTGACATTCTTGAATTCCGTTTCGAAGATAGCTTGCTTCAGCAACACTCGTTCCACCGCCTGGCTCGACAGTCTCTGCCCAGCGGCCGTGAGTAGCATCTGCAACGGTCTCATAATCACCCAAGTCAATTACTACTAAAGGGGACCCGGGAGCTGGAGAAATTTCATCGGTTCCCATTCCACCGCCCTGTTTGGCATCTTCGATTCCGAGATCGGCTTTTTCGATTTCTGATTTTTGCTTTGATAGTTTTTGTTTGTCCGTCTCTATTACAATTTCCCCATCTGATTTTTCAGTATATTCCACCTCCTTTGATTCCCCATTTTCAAGGATATATTCTGCGACCGCATAGTTATCCTTGATAGTAGGGAACCTGGCATCTACAACGTCGTGTTCCCATCCCTTTTGCGAAATACTACCAGCCTTAACAAGTCCCAGAGGGCCTGAAGAAAGACCAGCCATTCCAATTCCTGCTAGTACTGCTCTCCTGGAGGTCTGATTATGTTCAGACACAATCCAGTTTGCTTTAGAAGAGGGGTTATAATATAGTTAATTTGTGTTCTCAAACTCTGAAGTCGCTAGTTAATTTATATTTTCGTATCATCAAAAGGTAGTTGTTTCTATCTGCATAGGACTACTCATCTGAAGTGGTTTAATAGGAGTGCTTAACTTGTTTATAATTCGAGATCATAGGCAAATACCAAAAAGAGCCGTTCGAAAGCCGTTGAGAACATAACAGTTTTCTTCCACGACCATCTGTCCCAGGAATAGAAAAGTAAGACCTAACTGTTGCAGGTCGTGACGTTGTTGAGACTGGAAGGCGACAGGTCTTTCGGCGGCAGGCTGAGAACTGCCAAGTCACCAGCGCGCTACTAGGTACCGACAGCGCCCTCGGCGACGAGTTTGATTTCTTCTGTACTGTCGATTCGGCTACTCCGATCTGAATACGCACATCTGTGAGGCGCTCACCTATATTTATCTCTTGAATCATTTCAACAGAGCCAGCTCAATCGGTGTGATTCATATCTCAATTTCATTTTGATTTGTAGGAATCCATCTTCTGAAACTGTGGCTAGGTTGTAGGCACGAAAGATAAATAACGTATGAGTATATGAGTAGTATTCGAATGAAAACTGATATGGTTGATAGCCTTCATCAGCCGGAGTATACTGGCGAGAACAGATGTGAACCGTGTACGGTAGTGAATTTGGTAATTGCAGCGGTGATCAGCTCTCTTATTGCACGCAAATCACGCATTTTCGGGTTGATTGCCGTTCTCATTTCCGTTGGGTTAATCTATCTTCGAGGATATCTGATTCCGGGCACCCCAACGCTGACGAAACAGTATCTTCCGCCGACTGTCCTGCGCTGGTTCGGAAAGGAGCCCACAGAAACCAACTAGAGGTGGACTTGGAACTGGTAACAGTGCGGTTGAGTCGCCATCACATAGGGAAAATAGCAGCGATAGATCCATCGCACAACAATCCCCGACAGATGATGGAAGGAATTTAGAACAATATCTAATAGATAAAAATATATTGAAAATTTGTGATGGGGGTAGTGATCTTTGCTTGACTACTAGCTTCAAATCCGATTTAGATACTATTTAGATGAGTTGGATAAAGAGGAAGTGACAACCGAAAACGTGACGACTGCATTTCAGTTTGATGGAAATAACGAATTTCTCACAGAGGAGTACGATGATGCTGTACTGCTTAGGCGAGGAACAACAATAGTTGGTCAATGGCCCTCAAAGGCAGCGTTGCTTGCTGATGTAGCAATTTCAAAAATACTAGCCGTCGTGATTCCGACTGGAAAGACTTCAATCCGGAGGCTCAAGGGGAAATTCTCAATGGCGTTAGGATATTTCTCGATAGATGCCCGATTTGCAGAAGTGACATTCAGTTCACTGAAGAAACAGTGGAATCGTGCTGTCAGTCGCACGAAGTTATAGCTGCTGTTTGTGAAGATACATCAAAGCGTCTATTTGAGCAGCCTATCAATTGATCAGCTACAATTAATCTCTGTCGCAACGATTCTAAGGTAATTATAGAATCTCCGGATAGAAATTAACGCAAATTTGAGTAATAGAAAGCTTTAACTTTTTAGGGAGATAAGTTATAGGTGTAAATGACAGAGAACAAGATAAACCCAGGCGAGATTAATCGTAGAGAGTTACTGAAGAAGGTTGCGGAGCCGCAGCTACTACAGCAGCTATCTCTGGTAGCGCTTCCGCTAGCAATACGAAATCCAACGGTAGCTTAGAGGATGACGAAGGCAGTGGTGGAACCCAACTGGAGCGGAAACGTCGTTGAGGAAAAAGAGCTAGATACTGAGAGTGAACGTGTCGAAAAACTCCTTGATAAACCTGCTATCCAAACAGTAGCTGAAACGGTAGAAACTCCGAATGATGAAACAGTAGATAATTTGGATCCCATTGCAGTAAACGGAGTATCTTATCAATCTCGGAGACTCTCTAGCTACGGCATTCGAAATCGAAACTGAAATTGGTGATTTGCTGTACGTAGATGGAGCGGATGATGTAAAATACAAGATTGAAAATTCAGAAGTAATCAGAAAAAAGTGCCAAAGGTGTGGGATGAATTCAAGACACCCACAGGGACTTCCGAGTGGAACTTCCGTAACCATACTTGCAAAACGACTCCACAACTGAAATCGTTCGGTCTATATCCGATACTGAGGTCGAGAAAATAAAGGATGCAATCAACTATACAGGAAATCAGTTCAACGCAAGCTATAGCATCGATCTTGAAGGGTTCTATGTTCGGGTCGTAGATGGAGAAAACGGTCAGAAGATTGAAGGTAGCTGCCGATGATGAAAAAATTCTTCTGAAACGGTTGAGTTCATTATCACACACACAGGACAACGATTGTGGATGTCTTCCGTGTATAGAGGCGGTAGCTTCAAAAGCAGGGTGTTATATTGGTTGTTTCAGTGCTGGCGGCGTTAACCGGTGGTGCAGCCTGCATTATTTGCATCTCACTTAGCTCATTTTCACTTAGAAACTGTGATGGGTGTAATCCTCCTTGCTGTCTAAACTGTTGTAATTTCAGTTGTGCTCCCAGCCTGTAGGTCTTGCCTTAACCTAGTGAGTATCTCATATTGAAAATTCAAACGAGTAATATAGTGTTCATGTCAGGGGGATCGACACGTATAAGCATCTTTCGCATAGTTTATATGTGTATGAATAAAGAGCGTATCTTAACGTGCTCTTTCGTCTATGTTGGGTTTTTATTCCTATTACAATTTTCGCTGTTATATGAATTCCAACTAAATTTAGATAGTCTAACTCAATTTATATTGGGGGTTTCATTCTTATCATTTGGAGTTATTAGATGGCGCTCTAGGGGATACAGAGAACTCTGACTCAAGAGATTCTGAATTAGTGGTGTATTTGATGGTTCTCGTCTCAATTATACTATCTGCAATATTTATCATGCGATTATTCTAAAATTCGGGCCCTCCTTCCGTTGTCCCAGGATTCTATTCCAATACCAAACTGACGATATTTTCTGTATCTACCACCGACGGCTTGAACCTATAACAGTTCGAGGATACCGATACATCCATTTCTGATACTCCGTACAGGAAGACAAGATCCATCGGTTGCTCGTCCCGTGATCGGTTAAAGAGCAATTGATAGTGACTGCTATGAGTATATTCTGCCAACCGCGCCGTTTTGCACCGTTCAGTCGGTGATACGCATGAACTCTTTCAGCGGAGCGGTAAAGAGTCACAGCAATCACTATGAGAGGTAATTAATCTCTACGTCCCGGTTTCACCTCCGTCGGCACGAACTCTGACTGCAGCAGCCGGGCATCTATTATCATGGGGCCTTGTTTAGATGCCATAGAGATCAGCTTCTCCGGTGAATTAATTGACCTCTAACTCAGACCCGAACAGTGTGCCCTCTCGTCTTTCGCGCTTTCACAGATCGCCTCGTAACGTTGGCGAAACGTGCTGTCTCTGGCGATCCTTCACCACCGGTCAAGAAGGGTGACGGCGGCTACGCTGACTGGGTCATTGTCGTAATCCACGGTCTCCGAGAATATCTTGACCTTCCATATCGACGGCTCCTCGATGTTCTTCACGAGATGAAGGGGATCGTCAAGAAACTGGATCTTGAACCGAGTGACCTGCCGGACTTTACGACTGTCTGCGTACGGAAGCAGCAGCTCCCGATGGCAGTCTGGCGAACCCCCCTGCGACCTCTCCGCTGATCTCCACGATACCGGAGACGTGCAGGCTATCGATGCAACTGGATTTGACCGTCATTCGGCTAGCCGTCACTACGCAGATCGGGCGGACTACACCTTCAAATCGGTCAAGACGACAGCGTTGGTAGACTGCGAAACCAGTACCGTCTTGGATATTCACTGTTCAATGAAGCAGCCACACGACACCCACGTCGGGCGACAGGTACTCACGCGGAATCTCAACCAATTACAGACCATTACCGCTGATAAGGGGTATGACTGGGATGATCTGCGTGAAGAACTTCGGGAGGGTGACGTTCGGCCAGTAATCAAACCCCGGGAGTTCTATCCGCTTGATCTGGCGCACAACGCTCGCCACGACGATGACAATCTATCACCGTCGGTCAGTTGTTGAGGCCGTCTTCTTTGCGCTTAAGCAGCGATACGGTGACACGCTCCGAGCACGGACGTGGTTCGGACAGTTCCGTGAGCTCGTTTTTGAAAGCGACTGTGAGAAATGTCGAACTTGCTCTCTAACAACGGTCAATACAATTGGCACCCACTATGCTCTGATACACTGCTTGACAAACCAATCGTTAGGGTTTGAGAATTGTTGAAAGGCCGATTTAACTGTTGATATTATAATTCTACTGGACGTTCAAATAACAAGGATTGATCCGATAGCGAATACAGCAAGAGACAGTATGGATGTAATTATAAGTGCATCAACGGGGAGATCGCGTTCAACCGTCAAGTAGAGATCAATTCCGACGAGACCGGGTGCTCCACCCATCAAAACCAACGCACCACAGCCAAGTAGCCATGCAGTAGTGTTCTCACCGCTTGAAAGCGGTCATACTGTCTTTGGCGTGCCACAGCCAGTAGCTGAGAAGAGCGAGGACTATCACAGCGATAACGCCCACAAGGAGGGCGGTGAAAGGACTGTCAAGAGAGGGCATATTGCGACATATTGGGAACGCTCTTGATGCGATGAAAGCCTGCTAAGTCCCCAGCGCCATGGAGTAAGAATGGGGTGGCAAAGGCCGATGGTTCACAAGCGTTCACAAACGCGTGCTCTTGATTGGCCGACGTGCCAAGGAAGCCGCATCATGGGAGGCCGCCCGGCTGTCTCGGAAGACAGCCGGGCGGCGAGCCCGAATAGGTTGTGTCTCTACTCCATGCACCACCACTCCAGAGGCAACAATGCACTACCTCGGAATCGACGTCCACAAAGACGAATCGCACGTTGCTGTCTTGGACGATGATGCGAGGTTACTGAAGAGATTCGCGTCGAGAACGCGAATCTCGACGATTCGCTCAACAGTATGCAGGATCGCAAGCAGCTATCGAAGCAACCAGCAACTACTACACGATCTACGACACACTCGACGAGGACCTTGATGTGGTTGTCGCCGATCCGCAGCAACCAAAGCGGATCGGGATCGCGGAGGTGAAAAACGACCGGCTCGACGCCAAGTTGCTCGCGCAACTTCGCCGAGCCGGCATGATAGCTCAGAGTTACGTTCCTTCGGAAGAACTGCGGGAGCGCCGCGCACTCGTGCGCGGCCGGAAGACGTTAGTTGAGAAGCGCACGGACTTCAAGAACGAGATCCATTCGCTGCTCGACAAGCACGGTACTCTCCTACGATTGGGATCCGTTTAGCGAAGAAGGACGAGAGATCCTCGCCGGCGAGGATCTCTCGCTAGGCGTCGTCGGTCAGCAAGTTGTTGGACTCGTTTCTGTCGGTGATCGATGAATCTCACCGAACAGATTGACGCACTCGAAGAGCTGATTGAAGCAAACAGCTGCGTCTCTGGAGGAGACGCAGCTGTTGATGACCAATCCCGGGCGTGAGTTCTACTCATCGGTGCTCATCACCGCTGAAATCGGCGAGATAGAGCGCTTTGACGAGGCGAACGAGGTGGTGAGTTACGCTGGGCTGGACCCTGTCGTCCGCGAGTCAGGCGACTCGCGGACTGAGGGTGGAATCTCGAAACGAGGAAGCGGTGATTTACGATGGATTCTCGTTCAGTGCGTTCAGACGGCGGTGCATCGGTGTAACGATCCGTATCTTGGCCGGTTTCTACGCTCGGTTGAAGACGACCGGAAGAATCACCAGATAGCGATCGTCGCAACCGCTCGCAAACTGCTGGTGTCGATCTTCCATATGCTCGACCGGAAGGAGGTGTATGACCCACCAGGAGTGAGTAGCTGAGGCCCGCCAGTGGGCGGGCCACAGCGGTCTCATGCAGGCAGCGTGAGCCACAGCTTCCGCAGTTCACGAATCCCCCGCCTGCCGGCTGATCGAACAGCTGTCGCTGTTCCGTCGTGTGGTTGTCGCGGATACCTACGGGAGGCCTTGATCTCGCCGTAACATCTACTATCGTGGACGTGGTTTGTGGAGGTAGCAGGCTTTCAATAGGTGTGAAGCAGATTGTTGGTGAAAACTCGCTAGTTCAGGTTAGTTCCAAGAAGCCACGATTCAGCCGGGTGTAGGGCCGTTCTGGAGAGGTAGTTCAAGTGATTCTGATTTGCAAAATCGCAAGACAGGTCGCCACCAACAATGTTCTACCCAAGAGGTTCGACCACTGAGGTTGTCACCTCTCCTAAAGAGCTGAGTAGCTCGACATCGGTAAGAAGTATTGGTTATTTGGTGGTTTGTAGAAATCCAAACGCCGAATCTCTGTGGCGGCACAGTCAGCGTTTGTATCGTGGGATGGGCTTTATACAGGGTGGACAGGAGGATATGGTGAGTTTCTCCACCTGGACCAGGGGGTGAACTCGGACGTGAGAGCCCGCAGTACAGAGGCGGAGACACGGGAGACCAGCGAAGTAGTGATATAGTGCTGTTTAGGTGGGATAAGGCAGAGTTATCACCTCAAACAGACCCCAAACCCGGTCACGTTTTACACTTCACCACCACTCCCAGTTACTGTCACGGCCAACCCAATCACACGCTAATACGGTGGGTTACTAATCTCATCACCGTCACGTGGCCCCGCAATTACGACTGTCACCCACGCCCCAGTCTTCGTCACTCCAGCCGCAGACTCATACTCTTCCTCTCCCTCAACAACCCCCCAGACCTCCAAATAGTCGTTCTCATCAATCGGCCGAGGACCATAGTAGTGCCCAGCTAAATCCCCATTCCAATTACTACCATCCGGAGACGAGTACAACCGCATAAACTGGTACTCCTCATCCTGGTCGTCCTCGCGATCCTCAACGGCATCCGCAACACGCGCGTACTCAAGATGCACCGCCTTCCCAACCCAGCCATCCAGCACCCGCTCAATAGCTGTACACGTCGTCGTAGTTGCCTGCTGGCGGACTGCAGTCCGATCATACTCGCCAGGCCCATTCCCAATCCCCGGCTCAACCGTCGGCTCCGCAGTCGTAGTTCCCTCTCTCGTCGACGTTTCCGTGGACGTCTCCGTGGACGATTCAGTTCGTGTCTGCGTCGATGTCTCTGTCGGAGACTCAGTTGGAGTTGGTGACTGCGTAGTCTGGGTCTCGGTGAGCGTGGTTTCCGTCGTGGTGTCACTACTAGAGGTTGTGCTGCAGCCGGCAAGTCCGGTCATCGCGAGCGCGGCAAGGTACTGGCGGCGACGCATACCTACGCTTATACCAACCCGACTTGTAAACGTGCGCTTACGTCTGTCGGGCGGTATCGGTCAGCGTGCCCTGCAACTCCCCAACAACATCCCCAACCGACCGCCCAAGCCCAAGCTCGACCTGTACTTCACCACCCTGCCCAGTCACAGACTCAACCCGCAACCCACCCACATCCGGCAGCCCATCCAAATCCAGCGCCTCGCGTCAACCGATACCCGATCTCCGACCCAGCCAACGTACACGACGCAGACACCACCGGCCCCTCCGACTCATCCACAATATACAACGCTGCCTGCTCAGCCGCAGTCTCCGTCGTCACCGCCGGTAAATCCGTAATCACCGGCTGCCCACTCCCCTCAACCGAATAATACTCCCCCACCGTCTGGCGCTCATAGCTGATCGTATACGACTCCCCACGCGTCAACTCCGACCCCAGATTTGGCATGCGAATCTCCCCCAAGCACGTGATCCACCACGTAATCCGCGTCCCCACCACGCTCGAACTCACGCCCATCACCGTCCGTCACTGTCGTCGACCCCACCACAATCGGCGCATGCAACAACTCCACGTTGTTAATCTCCGCCGTGAACTCCTCCTCACGCACCGTCGCATTCCGGCCGTGAACGATCGCTGCCGTGGGGCTGGCCTCGACGTCCTTAGTCACCGTCCAATCCACAAGCTCCTCGCGAACAGACTGTGTTGGCCGCTGCCCAGGCCGCGTCACAACAACCGTCGTCCCATCTGTCTCGTCGTACTGTACCTCCCAGATCAGATTCCCACGATCGCAGAGCCTGGTAATCGCGTCAGCGACCGTCGCATCAACCGTCTCGGTGACGCCAGGGCTGTCGACCGCATCGAACGCCATCGTCAGCGAGTCCAACACCTGCGGGCGCGTCTGATATCGTGTCACACTCGACTCCACCGATGACGCCGGCGACTGGGCGTCAACCCCACTGAGCGTCACACGCGCTGTGAAACTGGCCGTGCTGGAGTCGAAATCCACATCCAACGCTGTCGTGCCCGACCGAGTCGTCCAATCCTCCCCAGTCATTGAGAGCCCTAACGCCTGGCCGTTGGCCGTGCTCGACACCGACGCAGTCAGCTGCCCGCCAGTCGCCCGCCGCAACGGCGACACCTCCCACTCGATGTCCACAGGCGCGTACAACCCTGGTGGCCCGTCCAGCTTATTATTCTCAGTGAGCGTATTCGAGAAGTCGTCAGCCGACCAGTAGCGCCGATCGTAGACAACCATGCAGTCGACGATCGCACTGCCACCAGTTCGGTCATAATAATTCCCATCAACGAACTCGAGTGAAACACTCTGAGCGCCCGCATCAAGACCACCTGAGAGATCATCATGATCAACCGTCTGCCAGTCAACTGTTCGCGTCGGCTCACCGGAGATCGTACTTGCAATGTGGGACGCAGCGACATCTGATCCGGGCCGGCCATCAACGCGTGCATACAGGAACCCTCCGCCGTCGATCGCAACGCGGCCAGCCACCCCCAACGCCCCCTCCGGGATTCGATACGGGATCTCAACCGAGGCTCCCGTCGACGTGTTCAACGGCAGCTCGATCGCTTCACTACTCGTCCAATTCTCCGTCACATCCCCGACGGTCTTCGCGTCACTGAACGCTTGCGGCGGCAGGATCCACGCGGTCTGCTGGGGTTGCACCCCGCCACCACCAGTTAGCTCATGCGGCCCCCCACTACCCGGCCGCAGGTCGAAATCCCCCACCGTATCAAGCGTGCGCCACTCCTGGTTTGTCGTTGCCGGCGGCGCATCCACCTCAACCGCGTAGTCAGTGTTCGTCGTGAGAATCTCCTTGATTGCAGTTTCAACGCGAACATCAGTGAACTCATGATTGGCGCGCGCAAGAAGGTGGCTGCCGCCGCGTGCCGTGAGCGTGACACGATCGGGCTCCGGAGTGATCGTCGCGATAGTGTCGATCGGGAGCCGCGTGCCATTATGATAGGCGCGAACCGTCGCATCCTCCCACGCTGCGGATTCAACCCAGTGATTATCAGCCGGAATCGGGACGTCGAGTTCCGGACGCGCGTTCAGCCGCGGCTTCGGCGTCGCGTCTGCAAGCCGGAGTCGGCGAGTGCGCCCGGTGTCCGGATGGTCAAGCTCGATATGCCAGCCCTGCGGGGGAACTGGATGAGCGGCCGCCGGGTGTGGATCATTATCGTCGAGATCGGGCGTGAACACCGACGACGTCCAACTGGAGGCCGCAGTCGTATCTTCGGTGTGAGCGGTGACTCGATAGCGGTAGGACCGACCGGGGGTTGCAGTGTCATCGACGAACGAGAGTGACCCTGTCCCGCTGTGAGCATCCCGGGCGGTGATGATGCGTCGGTCCGTCCACGAGCCGGCGATCTGCTCCTCGCGCTGCAGTGCGAAGCCATCCTCGTTGTCGGCGTTGTCCTGGGCAGTGATCGTAATGCTCGTCGCAGAGACGCTTGCAGCCGAGGGGTTGGCAGCACCCGGGAACGCCGTGACAATGCGAACGGGCTGAGTCCACGCCCCAGTTCGATGCTCGGTCTCCGACCGAACGCGAACCTCGTACGCTTCGCCATCCTCGCGACCGGTGACCAGCGCCTCCACCGTGCCGGACGCCGCCCCACCAGACGACACAGTCTGTTCGGCGAACCCAACCGCTGTGTCATCCCACGACGACTCGTTGGTCTCCCTGATTTGGAGGCGGTACGATCCGTTGTTGGTGACGTCGGGAATGCTGACGGCGATCTCGTCTTCGATGCCGTTGCCCAGACTGGGCGGCTGGGCATCCGGGAGCAGCGTGGTGTAGCGTACTGGCATTCTATTGTTCCTCTGTGGTTTGTGTGTGCTCAGTCACGGCGACAGCACGGACATCATACTGCTCGCCGTTGAGCAGGCTGGTGATCGTGTACGTCTCGTCTGCGTGGTTGAGGCCGGTGACAACATCTTCCCAGTCGCCGCCGTCGTGGCGCGCTTGGAGTGTCGTTGTGCCGTAGTTGTGATTGCTGGTCCAGGCGTGGGCTGCACCCACCGCCGTGACGCTCGTATACGTGTGGTCTGTGGGGGCAGGAAGCGGCGTCACCACCGTCTTCTCACTGGACGTACTCCGCCACCAGTTGCTGGTACTGCCCCGGCGGAATTGCTGTGTCAGTGCGTCGAGGCGGACGTCGTACTGCTCGCCATCCCGCACCGGCACCGTCTCGTCAAAGCCGGCGTTCACGCCGAGTTCAGCCGTTGACCTGGGATAGTCGATTTGGTGTTTGTCGCGTGGGCTGCCGGACCCGCTAACACGAACGCGAACTTCCATAAACGACGGCGGGAAGGTGGTCGCGTTGGTCGTCCAGTCGGCGCTGACGGTGTGGCGTGCTGGCGCGTCCACTGAGAGATTACTGGGCGCGGCGGGCGTGGTGTACTCGTGGAGGATGTCTGAGACGACGACGCGGTCCCACTCGCCGTAGTCCCCACTGCCACCGTAGCCACTAAGCCGAAGGCGGTTATCCGACGATACCCATTCCGGCGGGACGCGAGCCGAGACGTCGACCCAGCCCTGTTTGTTGTATTCGTGGTATAGTGCGTGCAGCGTCCGCCACGTCGACCCATCATACCAGTCGATACTCACGTTTTCGCCGCTGTTGTCCATCGACCCTGCTGCCATCGCGCACTTCACGATAACATCCGACTCGCTTGAGAGGTCGCCGAGGGTCTTGACTACGGAGTCGCCGCTTTCGAGGTGGGCGTAGTACGTGCCTTCGTCGGCACCAGACAGTCCACTGTCACCGCCGGGTGGCGCACCCGAAATGATGCTGGAGGCGCTATCAGTAAGGTTGGTCGTATCCCAGTTCGAGAAGTCTCCCGTCTCGAAGTCATCCTCGAAGTAGACGTTCCCCTCGTTGCCGTAGTCGGCGTAGATGTCCTCACTATGTCGCCCCCATCCAGAATCGTTCGGCGTCGTTTTCGTTGTACTGAGTCGGAATTGGTAGCGGGCGTCCTCGTAGATGCTTTTCCCGCCATAGTTCCCGTGATAGGACTCCCCGACGACGAACGTCTTTGACCACGTATTCCCCTTCACAGTCGGGTCTGTCCCACAGTCCGTTTCCGACGACTGATTTACCCAGTCAAAATGCTCCCAATTGCCATATCCGTTGCCTGTGTCCTCGCGGTACTGGATTCTGTGGCCTGATACGTGGTTCGCCTGCGTGGTCGCCGTGAGCGTTATCTCTGTCCCACTCGGCCGACTCACGCTCGGGTTGTGCGGCGGCACCGGCGACGTGTACGCAGTCTTCGAGTACGACCACGATGACGACAACCCGTCCGACCGCACGCCGCGCACCCGCAGTTCGAACGACGAGTCAATCCCGACCTGCCGATCATACGCAGCATCCGAGTCTGGCGTGTACGAGTACGACCCCCTGCTCGCTGGGGTGCTTGGACCGCCCGCCGGAGCCACCCACTCGCCACCATCACGCCGCAACTCAACCGCATAGTGATCGAACGCCGCGCCCTTCGCGATCGACACCTCAAGTCGGTCAGCACGACAGTCTGTTATCGCTGGCACTGGCGCGTACGCCGTGATCTCAACTGTCCCCCCAGACGTGTTCCCACCACCGGTCGCTGTCGAGCTCGACGCCAGGCTCCCGCCGGTAACCACGACGCCGTCCCCGTCACCACCATCACTGCCATCGTATCCAGTAGACCCTCGCCCGCCGTCCCCACCAGAGTCACCAGATCCAGCCCCCGGACCTCCTTCGTCGGCACGTGACCCACTACTGTATGGGGTGTTCCCACCAGCTCCTCCGTTTGCACCGCCACCACCCCCACCGCCGCCAACTAATCCTGCACGATCGATTCCCCCACCGCCGCCGCCGCCACCGCCACCAGCAACGGCAATCACGGTTCCAGTCTTCGAGAGGGCAGTCGCACCGCCACCACCACCACCATCAGCACGGTCCGGGGAGTTGTCACCATCTCCGCCACTATGATACGGGCTCATACCGCCACGTCCATCCTGGTCGCCCGGGGTGCCCGCGGCTGCTAGCTTACACGTGAGCGTGTCTCCCGGCGTAACGCTGAGAATGCCTGTTACGCGACCACCAGCCCCGCCAGTCCCGCCGACATGGTCGAACTGGTCGCCGCCATCGCCGCCGCCCGCGCCCTTCACATCAATCTGCAGCTGGTGCACCCCGTCGGGAACCGTATACGTCTGGGTGCTGTTCGCCGTGTCGAACACGACCACTATCGTCGCACCTCCTTGCGCGCGATCAACCCCAGGTGGCTTGTTGGCCGACGCACCGAGGGATCCGCGATTGGGGCGAGGGAGTCGCGCAGTCCGCTTGGAGTCGGGGTGCTCACCGACGATGGCACCGTGAATTGGGTGGTGGCGCGGCCGCGGCGGGCGAGCATCCTGAGTGTGTAGCTATCGTCGCTGTTGGTGTGTGTGAAGGTGAGGTGTGCTTCGATGCGGATTGGGCTTATCGTGGTGATGTCGACGTCGTGGAGGTGCCAGTCTGTTGGGGGGAGGTCGAGGGTGGTCCAGGTGGTGTCTGTGTATTGGTCGACGGTGATGCCGGTGGTTTCGTCGAGGTGGATGCGGATGTTGCCGGTGTCGATGATTGGCACCCCACAAAACTCGTGACTAGTGCGGTACGCACGCGCCCACGCCAGATCACCGTCGTGCCTCGACTCGACTGATCGGTCATCCCAGAGGATGATATTATGTTTGGGCTCCTCGTCGTATGGAATATCGTAGACCAGCTCGTACGGTGCGGGGAGGTCAACCGTGGCTGCGTCAACAAGATCCACGTCACCGCCCTCACACGCAATTGTCTCCGTGGCTGAGACCGGCGCTCTCTCCTGGGTCTCGCGCTTGTACCACGTGCGCTTGCTGGCTGCACTGGGGATCGAGACCAGCGCGCCCGTTGCGTTCCCGTAGTCGTTCCGGTGCACGCGCTGTGGCTGCACGTGTAGACTCCGACGGTGCGACTGACGGGTGCCTGATCGCGTGAACTTCCCGGAGACAACTTGCACGCGAGTGTCGTGGACGGATGCAGCCTCGACACTCCCCTCCTCAATTGCAATGTAGCCATCCCCACTGGCATCGTCAGTGCCAGGCTGGTAGTAGGGGAGGTGGTCGAATCCGTTCGCGGCCATGAGCTCTTTGAGCTCGGTGGCTGTCACGGGTGCGCGCCGGTTGGCAAAGGATGCGTCGATCGACTGATCTCCGGTATTAACGCCGAGTAGCTCCACCGCTGGCGAATCTGCGTCTAATCCAGAGAGTGATGCAACGTCGTTCCCGAGGCCACGCGTTGCGGTCGTCGTTTGGCTGTCGCTCGGAATCGTGATGTTATAGAGCTTTCTGGCAGGCATAAGTTACGACTGGCGAACAGATTGGCTCGATGGTTTGTCAGCGAGGGTCTGCGTCTCAACCCAGTCGATGCTGCCGTCGGCCGTGCTGGACTCGCTGCTGGCGTCGAACCGGATGTTTGGGTTCCGGGGCACGACCTCCAGCGTGTCATACCGGCCGTCTGAGGAGTACTCTCCAATATCGAGGAATGCTGGGTTCGTCGAGTCCAATCTCGTGGTGTTCAAGTACTTGTCCAGCACGGCGAGCTGGGCGTGGATGTCGTCGCCGGTCGCGTCAAAGAGGGGATTGCCGCTGCCGTCTCCCCATTGGTGTGGGCTGCCAGTGAACGCTCGGAAGTCTGTCGTGATGACATGTCGTCCCATGCCAATGTCCATGGTTAACGTCTGCCGGATTCCCTCGCCGAGATCGTCACCGTCAAACTGTCCAATAACAGCCTGTGCGAGTTCACTCCCAACGCCGCTGGTTTGGAAGAGTGCGTCTGTTTCGATGGCGAACTCGTAAGCGATCTCGTCGGTGAACTCGAAGACTCCGGTGACGGTCTCGCCGTTGATTGTTGCGCGCGGGATCGTAATTGTTGGTGGTTGATACATTAATATCGACCCCTCGCCGTGATGCTGTCAAGTTCGGTCTCGATCTCCTCGATCCGCCGCATTAAGTCTCGGTTGAGCTTGTCAAGCCGCTGCTCCAATTGCCGCGTATCGACGTCGATCGTCTGGTCAACGTTGATCTCGGTTTTCTGACTCTCTCGCGCCTGATTTGAGCGCTTCTCCGACGGTGTCCTGGTCGTATCACTTTTCGATTGGGCTGCGCGAACGGTCGATGGATCCGTGTACTGGGCGAGAAGACCAAGCCCACCACCGGCGCCCGCAACGGCCGCGCCAGCAGGACGTGCCCCTGGCAGCGGAGCCATTGAGAGCCCAATACCAGCGGCGAGGCTCCCGCCGGCGATCGCTGCTCCTTTATTATCTTGCGCCCACTGACCTGCACCCCGAGCCATATTGACAGTCAGCGCCGCAGGCATGGCCACCAGCGTCGCGGCTTTATCTGCCAATCCCACATCCGACCCAGACTTAGCCCCGGACCCAGACGTCCCGCTATCGCCAATGTAGTCGCTGATATCGATGGTTCCCGTGATGAACTTCCCAACCCACAGGCCCGACCCGATAGCGAGCAGCGAGGACGCACCAACCGTCCATGCAGTCACGTCTAGCAACGTGCCAGCGTTAACCGTCATCGGCGACCCAATCTTAACCAGATCGGAGGCGGGCACCGTGAGCAACGACCCAACGTCGATCAGACTGCCAGCGCCAACCGTCATCGCAGCCCCCACCCCAATCAGACTGCCAGCGCCAACGGTCAGTACTGTACCAACCGACACGAGGTCGCCAGCACTGACGGTCAGCGGCGACTTGATCGTGAGCAGATCGGAGGCAGACATCTTGAGTGCAGCTCCGACGGAGATGAGGGTTGCTGCAGCAACCGATAGAGGATTCCTGATATTGATGAGGTCCCCCACATCCGGGACGATCTGACGCCCGATGTTGATGAGTTTCTTCGCGCCGAGTGTCATTGCGCTGATCGCGCCGGATTTCATCAGGGATGCAGCACCGAGTCCACCGATCATCGTGTTCTTCAGCATACCGCCGGAGCTTGAGCTTGAGAACTGCCCACTCTTCGCCATATCAACGAGATCCTCCAGCAGTTCGTTCCGCCGCTCGTTCAGCTGGATGTTCTCTTCCCAGTGGGACGTGATCTCGTTCAGGGTCGAGGTTTGTGTCGAAGTCACGCCGCTGACCGTCGGTGCTGGCGACCCGCCTCCGATCACCGAGCCAGGGCGGCTGCTGCTGGTGCCAACGGTGACGGACGCACCGGAGAGTCCGTCCTCGAGGTCATCACGGGCAGCACCGAGGCTGTTATCGTCCAGTTCAACCTGTAATCGTGCGGTCGTGGAAAAGTCACTCATGAGATGCGATGGGATTCATGTTCGCCCAGATCGCGGGCAGGGCAGAGAAGAACTGCCGGACATCCGACAGCGCGTACCCGTCAATGGCTTCCGGCGGATGCCCGCAGTACATGAGCACTGCCCTCGCAAACGCTATCTCGACTCCTGGGTCGACATCCTCTCCGCGACCCGCTGCTCGAATCCGTTTCCCTGGATATCCGGCGTCGTCAAGTCGTCAACGCGGTCGGCGAGAAACGCCGCAAAGTGCGGCGTCAGATCGTTGACTGCAGTCACGACTTGCGTCTCCGACGGGTCCGACGGGAGGAACGGCGCGTCAACAAGCCCCTTCGCGGCGACGAGGAGTTCTTGCGAGCCGGCGCTGCCCTTCGCGGGGTCGGTGTCGCCTGCGATGATGTCCTTGATGTCGGCGTGCTCGCCAGCGGACAGCTCCTCAATTGTCACCTCCTCGTAGGGCTGTCGGTCCTCATCGTCGCTCGGATGGAGCGCCCATTCGAGGCCGGCGAGATGGCGCTCCAACGTTTGCCCCCTCTCGACTGTGTGGCTGCGAGCAGGGTTGTCTTCGGAGCGGTCTGCGACGTCGTCGGCGATGTCGTCCAGTTTGGTGTCGATTCGGTCGTACTCTGCGCTCAGGTCAAGGGTTTCTGTGGCTTGTGACATGACTAAACACCGGCTGGTAGCCGGAAGAACTGCACTTGGTCGGCGAGGTGTGACTACGCGAGGAGACTGATATGATTCTCGTCAGCGACCTTCTTGAGAAGGTCCGTATCAGTAACATCCTCGTCTTGGTTATACTCCACCACCCAGTCGCGCTGGATGTAGTACACCGTCTCAGTGTCGCCAAACTCATCGACGGTGCGTGCAGTCACCTGTTCGCCGGCGCCGCCGAGTTCGACATGAGCGGCGAATTCGAAGGTGACGATGCTAACGGAGTCCACGTAGTCGGATCGCTGCTTGGACTCCTGGAGGTACTCAATGATGATGTCTGTCCCGTCGTACTGGAACGTCTCGACGTCAAGACGATCCTCGAGGAAGTACCGCAGCTCTCCGAGTGTCGCCTCACCGTCGTCGGTCGGCTCTGTCGACGTGATCTCAGTGGTCGTTGTAGACGTCTCTTTGGAGGACGCGTCCGTCGTCGATGTCTCGGCTGAGGTCGTCGCTGCTTTGCTGGCCGGCTGCGACGTGCAGCCAGCTATCGTAGTGAGGGCGACAGTAGACGCAAGGAAGTGGCGTCGGTTCATAATTCCATGTTCCGATAGCCCCCCTGATAATATTAGCCCCACTAACTGATTGTCACCCCGTTGACGTGGAACTGCACTTGGTCAGTTGTGTCGTCCGTTGCAAGCAGGTTGTTCCACGAGTGACTATCCGGCGTCAGGGACGCCAAATTGTACGTCGACACCGTCGTCCCACCGGCGGACAAGGCGAGTGACCCAGTGACGCTGTCAAGCGTGTCGGGCGGGCTGGAGTCAGCTGCGCCACGCGCAAGGTCCAAGAGATCCGGCCTGGTGAGAATCGCCTCAACGTCCAACGACGCCTGCGGATTCGCCACCACACCCCGGTTCGCCGTTGGCGACGCCCCGTACTGGAAGCGTCCGATATCCGAGATCGTCAGCGTGGCGCTCTGGAGGTCCACGACCGACGCCCCATCCACGGTGAGGTCGACACCGTGAAACGGCACCGACGTCCCCGAGGATACGCGCGTGGCCCCGGAGAGGTCCGTGCTCGTCGGTTCCTGGTCGGCGTAGAGCAGGTCCAAGCTGTACGTCACCATCTCCCCCTGTGAGTACTCGATTGAGTACTCCACAGGAATCACGCCCCTATAGGCTTCCAGCGCCTCTCCGCTCGGGTACTGTGCGCCGGCGAAGAATCGCGCGCTCGATGTCAGCCCGGGCTGCATCGCAGTGCCACCGGCGTTGAACACGAGCTTCTCGATCTCTTTGTGGACGTCGTTGGAGACGGTCGCGGTGATGTTCAGGCCGCCCCGAAAGTTGGTTTTGACTGACTCCTGACTCCAGACGGAATCGCCTTCGCGGAGACGTTCGAGTTGGTTGTCGATGGATAGCTCCTCGATGCTGGGGTTCCGGCCGACGGCGAAGACGTCGGGTGTGCCGTCGCTGTCGGCGTCGACGAGGCTACCTGCGAACGAATCCTCATGTGCGAACAGGAGTTCTCCTGAGCCGGCGCCGGTCATTGGTCGATTCCTCCGTTACTGCAACTGATTGCGTGATTCATGCTATAATTCCTCATGCCCCGAAAAGACGACGTCCCAGTCAGCGCGGAACGTGTCCGCATACTGCTGGCTGGTATTCGCCTCATTCTGGAGCTCGAGATGCGTGTACGAAACGTCCGCAGGGCCTGCGGCAGGCCACGTCCGCTCCGCCAACAGTGCGTCCTTCAGCCGTTGGACGATGCCAGCGCTGTCGGCGTCGTCGAACGGAATGCCGTTCTGGCCACTCGGATCGATGTGGCCGTACTCTCGATGCGTGAGCCCCGTCACACGGACGCCGACGACGACCTCGCGGTCGGCGTCGTACTCGGTGCCGATTGGGTCCCGGACAGTATCGACGTGTGTCGCGCCGACGAACACGCCAGTCTGGAGCTCGCCCTGGATGTCGCCAGGGGGCTGGTCGAGAATCCGGGACTCGTCGCGATTCACGCGCTCCAACTGCACAGGGTCGCCAGACGCCAGCGTGTAGTTGTTGCTGACGGTCGTCGCAACGCTCGCGAACTGGTCGAGCACCCAGGTTACCTCGCTACTCATGTTTGTGCGACCTCCCGGCGCAACCAGTGCAGCGAATCCCTGACCCAGCGGCTTTCGGGGATACCCCCCGTTTCGCTGCCCCAGTTGACCTCGTCCGTCTGAATCCACTGGTCCTTCGC